>JAIROU010000348.1 GCA_031257375.1 Bifidobacteriaceae bacterium | reverse complement strand
CGGACAATCGTCCTTGCTTCAGCAGGTTGCCGCGGCGCAGCGGGTGGCGGTGGTGATCCCGGCCAAGAACGAGTCCGGCCGGATCGCCGCCACCGTCGCCAGCGCCAAGACCATCCCCCGCGTCGACCTGATCTTGGTGGTCGATGACGGCTCGCAGGATCAGACCCGCCGCAAGGCCCGCGAGGCCGGAGCGGTGGTGGTGCGCCACTCGCACAACCGCGGCAAGGCCGCCGCCATGGAGACGGGCGCGGCCATCGTCGCCATGCGCGATGTCGAGGGCGACCCGGCCCGCCTGCTGCTGTTCCTGGACGCCGATCTGGGCGAGACGGCATCGGCTGCCGCCCCCCTGATCCGGCCGGTGGCCGATGGCGAGGCCGACTTCACGGTCGCGGTGCTGCCGCCGCAGATCGGCGCGGCCGGCTTCGGCGCGGTTGTCAGGTTGGCTCGCAAGGCGATCGCCAGGGCGACCGGGTTCGTCGCCCGCGCCCCGCTCAGCGGCCAGCGCTGCCTGACCCGCGAGGCCTACGAGGAGGCGACGCCGCTGGCGCACGGCTGGGGGGTCGAGACGGCCATGACGATCGACCTGCTGCGCAAGGGTTTCACCATCCAAGAGGTCGAATGCGACCTGCGCCACCGCCCGTCCGGGCGCACTGTCCGGGGGTTCGGCCACCGCCTCGCCCAGTACCGCGATGTGTCGATGGCGCTGGCCGCCCGCGGCGTCAAGATCGCCTTCGGATCGGTCGGCGGTGGCCTCAAGCGCGCCGCCCGGCGCGGCCGCCCCCCCGTCCGCCCGCCCGGCCACGAATAAACCCGGCGACACGCCCTCTTTGCCCTAACGAAGGGAGTGTCCCCAAGTTTGAGACGAAAGGACCGTCCCCGGGTGTAGGGATCAGGGCGCTGACCAGCAGGGGTCCGGCCACGGTTATCCCGACCACCGCCACGACCAGGCCGGAATCGTTCACCAGCGAGCCGATCGCCCAGGTCGCGGCCAGGCCGACGAGGAGCGGCCGGGCCAGCGGCGCCTTGGCCGCGGCCGCGATCCCAAGCCCTTCGAACACCCCGCGCCGGGCCAAGTAGACGCCCACGACCAGGCATAACGCCAGCGCCGCAGCCGGTCCCACGGACAGGCGCAGCCACATCGCCGCCTTGCGCGCCAGCACCTCGCCCAGGCCGCCGCCGGCCACGGTTTCGACCAGCGCCCCCAGGTGCGTCCAACGGCCCGGCCCGCGCCGGTAGTCCAGCCAGGCCACGGCCGCGGCCGCCGCCAGCCCGGCCGCCGCCGCCAGCCCGGCCCACCGCCAGTTCAGCCGCGCGCCGGCGGTCAGCAGCGTCAAGACCACAAAACCACCGACGATGCCGATGCCGCCGCCGAAGTCCGCCCCCCACGTCGGGTAGGCGTCGGCCAGCGCCACCACCAGGCCGATCACCGCCACGGCCAGGGCCGGCGCGAGGCGCTTGCCCTTGGCCCAGGCGCCACCGGCGAACAGGACGACGGCCAGGACCGCGCCCGTCGCCAAGATGGCGAAGACAGAATTGGGAAAACCGTATAACCGGGCCGCCAGCAAGCTTGGGTCGCGCAGCGGGGCGTCGTCGGTGAAGATGCGCCCGGCGAGCGGGTCAATCATCACTATCAAGGCGCTGATCAGGCCGATCACGCCGGCTGTCAGGAGCGGCGAGCCGACTTGGCGGCCCCGCCACAGGCCCGCTGCCGCCACGGCCACCCCGGCCATCGCCAGGGCCAGCGCCAGCGCCAGGGCCGACCAAGCCGCCAGCGGGACGGCCGACCGCCACCACGGCAGCGCGTTGGCCGCCAGCCCGGCGGCCGGGAAAGCGCCCGCGGCCAGCGCCAGGTATTCGACCAGCGGGCCGCCGCGCCTGGTCGGGTTGGGTTGGCCTGGCGGGTGTGGTCGGCCTGCGCGGCTCTTGGTCCGGCGGGTGCGTTTGACCAGCCAGAACAGCGGTCCGAAGATTCCGGCGGCCCCGGCAGCGATGGTCAGGACCCAGGCCGGCGAGCCCCAACGCTGCGCCGCCGCGGCGTGGCGGTACTGATCGGCCAGGTGGGCTTGCAGTTGGGCGGGGCCGGCCATGGCCGCGGCCGCCCGCCAAGGGTCGGCCGGGCCGTTCGGCGCTGGCGCCAGCCGGGACTCGATCACCTGAGTCAATTCGGTCACCAGGGCCAAGCCCGCCGTCTTGGTGTTCACCGACTCGATCAAACACGGCCGCGCCGAGGGTTCGCTTCCCAGTTGGGGGCGCGGGCTGGCCAGCGCGGCCGGGGTCGGGTCGGCGCCGGGGCCGCAGCCCAGGCCGGGCGACTGGTCGACCAGCACGCCCATGGCCGGTTCATCCAGTTGCGCCACCGACGCCAGCAGCACCGCGGGGGCGGTCCCGCCGGAGGCGAGTTCTTCGACCGCTTGGATCACGGCTCCGACCCGGGCGTCGAGGTCGCCCAAGTCCGCGTCCGCCGATCCGGCGTCGACGACCAACAGGTCGGCCCCGCCAGCCAGCGAGGCTTGGACGGCCGCGCCCAGCCCGGCCGCCGTGTCCGGGACGGACAGGTAGTCGGCGCGCATCCGGCCGGCGCTGTCGGCCAGGGCCAGGGCCGCCCCCGGCCCGATGGCGTCCACGCGCAGTTCCCGTTCCGCCAACCAGGCCGCCAGGCGGCCGATCTGCTCGGCGCCGCCGGTGGCGGCGGCGGCCGCCGTCAACCCGGCCCAATCCGGGACCAGGCCTTCGACAGGCTCGCCGAGGACGTGGCAGGTGGACGGGTCGGCGCCCTTGACATCGCTCAACAAGCCCGGCTCGACCTCGCCGATCCGGCTGCCCGCCCCCAGCGCCAGCCAACCCTCGGCCGGGCAGGCGGTGATCCGAACCGAACGGTTCAACAGCCCGGCCGCCGCCGCCCCCCGGTCCAGCCGGTCCCAGATCGCCGGGGTGGCCTGCGGTGACACGTCTTCCCAGCTCAGACCGGTGGTCCCGATGACGACCATCCGACCGCCTGGGTCCGGGCGGGCCGCGGCCGGCGGGTCGCCCACCCAGGCCGGGGCCGCCGGGGCGGCCGCCGCCGCGGCTCCCGCCCCGCCGGACCAGCCCATCGCCAAAACCGACCCCGCCGCCAAGGCGAGCAGCCAGGCGGACGCGCGGCGGCGGCATCGGGCGCTGCTTCCGCCTGACGCGCGGGGGCGGCATCGGGCGCTGGTTTCGCCCGACGTGGGGGGGCGGCATCGGGCGCTGGTTGGGCCTGACGCGCGCACGGCCGGGGCGGGAGGTCTGCGGCGGGCGCGCGCCGGACTCAGTCTCACGCCCATCACCCTAACCACTATGCTGCCTGCGACGCTTCCAAACCTCAGGAGACCATCATGACCGCGCCCGCCGCCGTTCCCCGCTACGCCTACCTGGGACCAGCCGGGACCTTCACCGAGGAAGCGCTGCATCGCGTGGCCAGCGCCGAGTCGGCGCGCTTCCTGCCCCAGATCGACGTGATCAGCGCGATCGACGCCGTGCGCGCGGGCGAGGCCGACTACGCCGTCGTGGCGATCGAGAACTCGGTCGAGGGCGGCGTCACCTCGGTGCTCGACGCGCTGGCCGAGGGCGAGCCGTTGGTGATCGCCAAGGAAATCCTGGTGCCGGTCTCCTTCACCCTGGGCGCGCTCCCCGGCACGGGCCTTGACCAGGTCAGACGGGTCGCGGCGCACCCGCACGCCTGGGCGCAGTGCCGGCGGTGGATCCACCGGCGGCTGCCGTTGGCGACGCATGCGGCGGCAACCTCGAACACCTCTGCGGCGGCCTTGCTGGCGCGGGTGGCCGGCGGGGACTTGGCGCGGGACTTGCTCGACTTCGACGCCGCCCTGGTGCCCCCGGCCGCGGTCGAGCACTACCGCCTGGACGTGCTGGCCAGCGGCGTGTCGGACCATCCCAGCGCGGTGACGCGGTTCGTGCTGGTGCAGCCCCCCGGCCCGGTGCCGGCGCCGACCGGCGCCGACAAAACCACATTGACGGTGGCCTTGCCGGACGAGCGGGCGGGCGCGCTGCTGGAAATGCTGGAGCAGTTCTCGACCCGCGGCATCAACTTGACTCGCATCGAGTCCCGCCCCTTGGGCGACGCCCTGGGCCGCTACCTGTTCTCGATCGACGCCGAGGCGCATGTCCTGGAGCCGCGCATGGCCGAGGCCCTGGTCGGGCTCCACCGCTTTTCCCCGCGCGTGCGCTACCTGGGCTCCTACCCGAAAGCCGACTTCGTGCCGACCCGCCTGCGCGACGGCACCGCCGCCGCCGACTACGCCGAGGCCCGCGCCTGGGTCGGGGCCGTCCAGGCCGGGCAATCGGTCTAGCCCCAATACCGTTCAGTTAAGGTTTGCGGCTCGGTAGGCGGCGGGTTTTGTGGGTTGTGGCCAGTTGGCGTGTTCGGCTTTTTTGACGTGCCATTTGGACATTTTGCGTTTGACGA
>JAIROU010000333.1 GCA_031257375.1 Bifidobacteriaceae bacterium | reverse complement strand
CGCGTCGCCTGCCTGACCGCCTTGTTCATATGCCGCCCTCCCATCGCCGCGTGGCGCGGCTCGCAGTGGCCTCGCGCCCTCGTCCGGCCCAACCGCTGGACCGCGCCTCCGCCGCGGGCGGGAAGAATGAGATCCGGCTCGCCTGCCTCTGGTAGCTTCACCACAGCCAGGCTTGTTGCCCCTGCTTGGTGATCCTAGCGTCGAGGCGGGGGCTGCGCCGCCTCCTTCGGCTGCGGATTCTTGGAATCATCACCGGCCCGCCTCACGGCCGCGTTTAGCACTACTTGGGCGAGCAGGTGCAGGTCTGGGGTGGGCCTGGCCACAGCGTTGACCCGGAACGTCGCCTCTGGGCGCCCGCGTCGGCCGCCGCCGGGCTTGCGCGGCCGCTTACCCATCGATATTAACCTCCCCGCCGTCCATCTCTGCGGCCAGGTCGTGGCTGTCTTCGGCGGCGAGGAAGGCTTCACGCTGGCGGTCTTCGTGGGCGCGCCGGCGGGACCCAGGTCGAGCAATCGGTTTGGTGATCCCAATGCCCTACCCCCAGGGGGGCGCTCCCGGCGGCGCCTTGCGTCTAGATTCCGAGCCGCGCCCTGTCTGCGGCGAGGCCCGGCATCGTGGAAATGTCGGCCACCCACGTTCCCAGCTCGGCGTCTATCCACGCGCACAACTCGACCATCGAGCGATAGTCGGTCAGCAGGTCGCGGCGGTGGACCGGTTCGCCGTGGGCAGCCCGGTTGCGCAGGAACACGGCGGCGGACATGGCCCGCTCGACCTGGCTGCGGCGCAGGGTCGGGTTTGGGTTGCCGTGGGGGAAGACCGCCGCCAGGGACGGTAGCCAGAGCACTGTCAGGTAGCGCCTGGCCAGCAGGTAGCGCCAGAATCCGAATGGCAGTTCCGCGACTACCTTGCCGCGCTGTTCCGGGTCGCGACCGCGCCTTGTGGCCCTGGCTCTGGCCGCCGCCAGCACCTCGGAGCCTTGCGTGTCGAGCGGCGCGGTGTCAAACCAAGAGGCGTTGCGCCGCTTGGCGGCGGCCCACGCGGCCATTCCCCGGTCAAGGGCGTTGCGCGCCACGACTTCAACCAGGGCAGTGGTCTGCAATACGGCCCCAGCCGCGCGGGCATTCCAGTCGTACAATTCCAGGGCCAGTCCAAGGTCGCCAGACGCGGCGGCCATGTACGAACTCAGGCGCTCGCGTGTGATGGCGGCCTCGATGGTCGCCTCGCGCCAGGCGCGTGGTCTAGTACCGCCGGGTCGCGCGCTTGACATGCCTCAATCTTGCCGTAAAGTTGTGGTTGAAAACCCCGGAACGATCACTGGCGGCAGCCACATCGCCGGGGTTACGCCTTTGTATGGGCCGGTTCCCAGCGCCTCGGCCTGCTCAGATTCGCCTGCCGTCACCGCCCTGGTGGGAGTTGGTGGCGTCGAGCGCGTTGATGATGCCGGGCATGGCGGCGGCGGGCGGCGGCACCGTCCCGGTCGAGGTCGGCATCGACCACTGAGAGAGTCGCGTCCTCCATGATCAGCCGGGCGCCGTCCCAGATTTGGGCGGCGGTCACGGCGGCGAGGCCGCCCGCGAACACGGCCTCGACGATCCGGTAGAAGCCGTCCGGGCTTCACCCAGGATTCGGCTGACCGTCTAATTCGGGCGATGTCGTCCGCGTTCCCGTTGGCGCAGGTCGATCCTGGCCCCGGCGAGTTCGCGGCGCTGGTCGGATTCGACTTGCCTGATGACAACGACCGGCATGTCATCGCCGCCGCCTTGGCCGCAGAGGCCCAGTTCATCTGCACATTGAACGTTGGGGACTTCCCCGAAGCAATGCTCGACTCGCTCGGCCTGTCCGTCGCGACGCCCGACGATTTGCTGTGCCCGCTGGTTGAGCAGCACCCCGACTCGATGAGGTGGGTTCAATGCCAGGCCTTGCGCTACTTGCCAGGCTCCACAGACGAGTCCACGGTGGAAGCCCTCGGCAGGGCCGGCTCCCCGAAAGCCGCATCAGTAATGGCTAAGCTGCTGGGCGTCGACGATGAAAAGGCCGGACGCTAACGTCACGCGATCGCGGCCAATCGGGACACGGATGGTTGCGAAATGCCAACCTGGGGCGCGATCTAGTGCTCTGCCAGCCCAGCCTCGCGCAAGGCGGCGATTACGGCTGCCAGGAACTCGTTCTTAGCCAGAGCCTCTTGCCCGGAAAACGATCAGTAGGTCAGTTCGCGCCCCAGGCAGGGCTGGGCGGGCCCGGATCAGCGCATTGCCTCGCCTGCGCCCCGGGGCGGCGAGGCCCACCTCCCCACAAACCGGCAAGGCACCAGCATCAGCTTCCAACGCAACGGGAAACCCGTCGAAAGGGCACTGACCCGCTGACGACGAAGACCAACCTTGGCGACACGCTCCGACACCCCTAGCTTCGACTCCACCGCAGGCCTCCGCAACCGTTTGACCAGGCGTTCCAGTGCCGCATGGTGGTTTGAGAAGTATCCAGTTAGTTGTACTCGCTCCGCTCGCGCCCCCAACCGGATTCGAACCAAGGTCAGCGACCTTTTTGTATCTGGCCACGGGTGGCGAGGCGCTTGATCCGGCGCTTGCTTTGGCGCGGGGGCATGTGCCGGTCGGTTTGCTCAATCCGCAGGCGGGTCCGCTGGCGGGAGCGCTGCACGGCCTGCCCGGCGACGGGGTGGGAGGCCACGGGTGGATGCGTCTGACCGCAGCCGATTTCACCGGACACCAGCTTCCCGACCCGGTGAGCGGGTACCGCGCAAGCCCGTTGGTTGGTAACTGCGCGGCGGCAGGTCCCAAACGGCGCTCCGAGCCAGGCAGCACCATCTTCTAGCCGCTGCCGTGGCGCGAGTGTGGTAGGTTTGCTTTCACCAACCCGTCTTTCCACGTGAGGTCGGGTCTTTCTTTTCCCAGGTCAACGGACATGCGGGCGGTTGTGTCGAACAGGGCGGGTTCGTCGGGGTGGAGTTGGTGGGCGACGACGAAGCGGCGTTCTTTGATGCGCCACAGCCCTTGCCCGGTGCCCAGGGTGGGCAGGAGTGTCTTTTCGGCGCCGGTAAGCCCGAGCGCTTCGGCGGCGTGGGTGGTCTGGTCTGATTCTTGGCGGTAGACGATCCGGGTCTCCGCGTTCGCCAGCAGGCTGGAGGCGAGGGCGCGCATGGCGGTGCCTTGGTCGCCCACGTTGTCGAGGTCGGTCAGCTTGTGGAAGATCAGCATGTTGGCGATGCCGTAGTGCCGGGCCAGACGCCATTGTGCGTCCATGCGGCGCAGCAACGCCGGGTGGGACATGAGCCGCCAGGCCTCGTCGTAGACGACCCATCTTTGGCCGCCGGCCGGGTCGAGCAGCGCGGCCTCCATCCACGCCGACGAGCACGTCATCAGCACCGAGATCAATGTCGAGTTCTCGGCGACGGCGCTGAGGTCGAGGGAGACCATCGGCAGGGTCGGGTCGAACCGGACGGTGGACGGCCCGTCGAACAGCCCGGCCAGGTCCCCGGCGACCAGGCGGCGCAGGGCGTGCCCAACCTGGCGGCCGTCCTCGGCCAAACGGCCGTCCGGGTCGTCGGCCCGGTCTGGGCAAAGCGCCCGGTCGACCACCATCGGCAGGATCGGGGTGGTCGCGGTGGCGACCGCCCGGTTCAAGGTGGTGTCGATGGCAGTGTGCTCCAACGGCGCCATCGGCCTATCCAGGACGGTCTCGGCCAGCGCTCCGATCAGGTCGCGGCGCCGGGCCGCCACCTGGGAGCGCCATTCTTGGTCGGACAGGCGGGCGGGCCGGTAGCCCTCGTCCAGCGGGTTCAGCCGGGTGTTTCGGCCGTGGCCGAGTTGGATGGCTTTGCCGCCAACGGCCTGGGCGACCGCGGTGTGCTCGCCTTTCGGGTCGCCGGGCATGTACACGCGCCGCCCGAACGGGATGCTCCTGGTGTAAAGCGACTTAGCCAGGGAAGACTTGCCGGACCCGCCGATCGCGGCCAGGACCACGTTCGGGGCGGTTATCACCCCTGCCTGGCACAGCACCCACGGGTCGTACGCGAACGAAGCGCCCCCGAACATCTCCTCGCCGATGAACACCCCGTCCGCGCCGAGACCGCCCTCGGCCAGGAACGGGTACGCCCCGCCCAAAGTGGCGACCGCCGGGGTGGTTGCTGTCGGGCATCTTGAGATCGCGGTGCGCAACGCTTACGACCGGGAGTTGTCGCGGCTGTTCCCGAATTGGGCGGTTGACCCGCGGTCGGTCCTTGGCGTGGTTGTGCGCAAGGACTTGGTGAAGGCGGTCAAGGGCAACGCCATCGTCCCCACTTATGTGCTGGAGTACCTGCTGGCCCAGTACGCCGCCACCAATGACGAGGCGACCATCCG
>JAIROU010000172.1 GCA_031257375.1 Bifidobacteriaceae bacterium | reverse complement strand
GCCCGGGCCTCGGGCGCAACCGGCTCCCCGGCTTCAGCGACCGCCGCCGTTCCGGTTTCATCGGCGGCAGGGGTCCCAAACGCGCCAACCGACGGGGCCGGGCCATCGCCGGCGCTCGGCAAACCGGCCGTTCATGGAACGGGTTTCTGGGGCGCGCCACCGAGCGGCCCAGCCGCGTCCGGGACCACCGACCAGGCGCTTTCCGGCCCTGAGCCGGCCCGGCCCGGCGGGGAGTTGACCCGCGCGCAGTTGCGCCAACTGCGCCTCGACGAAGCCCGGATGACGGGCTCGATGCCTCCGATCCGGACCGATCTGGCCTCGCCGGCCCCGCAACGCAGCCGTCCGGTCGGTTTGCCACGAGGGCTCGGAGAGACATCGGGCGGCCCCGGGCGCCGCCCCGGCCAACCCGCCCGTCCGGGCGGGGAACCGGCGCCCAGCCCGCCGGATCGGGCTGACCGCGACTCAGTTGCCTCATCGGAACCGGGGCACGTCCACGCCGCGCCAGTCGTCGCGGCGCGCCCAGACGGTCCAGCCGCCGCCAAGCCAGGCCTTGGGGCCGAACCCGACCGGGCAGCCGAACCACCAGGCGAACTTCAAAGCGGCGCGGCCGCCCCCCTGCCGCGGCGCCGCGCCCGCACTTGGTCGCCGCCGCCGGTCCCGGCGGCCGAACCGGATGCGCCGCCTATCCCGGGCTTCGCGCCCGGCCCATCGGACAAACCCCGCGCCAGCGCGGAAACCGCCCCGCCCGCGCGCCACGCCCCGCCCGCGCCGAGCCGGCCAAGCCCAGCGGCCGAACCAGGGCTGGCGGGAGAGCCGTCTGACCAGGCCCAGGCGGACGCTCCCCCGGCTTTGCCGCGGCGGCGCCCGGCCGCGCCCTTGACCCGACCCGGCAGCTGGCCCGACCTGACCGGCGAAGCCGCGACCGCGTCAGCGCAGTTGCCGCCGGATCAGGTCGGCCGGGTCCGTGCCGACCGAGTCTCGGCGCCGCCGCGTCCGACCGGCGCGCCCACTCCAGGCGTTATCAAGTCCTTCGCGGAGTTGAAGCCGTTGGCCGTGCAGCCACCGCCGCGCAGCCGACCGCCCCAGCCGGAAAAGCTCCGGCCGGCCGAATCTAGCCTCCGCATTCCCGACGAGTTGGTCCCACCGCTACCGCCAGCCCCAGGCGCCCCGTTCGAGCCGGTCCCGGACCGCCCTCGGCCGCCAGCCGATGACGCCTCGCAGTTCGCGTCCGCTTGGGCCGCGGCCTGGCCCTTCCAATGGGTTCAACGAGCCGAACGCAGTCCGGCCGAAGACGGTCCGACCGACGACAGCGGCTATGCGCCCACCGCACCGCCCACCGACGACGGGCCCCGGCCGCGACCCGCCGCGCCGGCCGCCGGACCCGCCCCAGAGCCGCAACCGGCCCTGCCGGCCGCCGGACCCGCCCCAGAGCCGCAACCGGCCCCAGACAGCGCCGTTCGCCCGCCCGCCGAACCACCGGCCGGTGGGGGCGGACCCCTCCGGCCGGATGCTGCCAGCGGCTGGGCGGCGCCGGAGTTTGAGTTACTTCGGGACGGGTCGCCGCAGTTCGCCTTGGCGCTCGGGGGGGGCGCGTGGACCGCTCCACCGGCGGTCGATCCGGCCGCGATCGAGCCTCATTCGGCGGCCGTGCCGACAGTCAGATACCGCGGCCGCACGGCGGCCGCCCTGGCCACCGCCAGCCCGACCACCACCGCCACGGACGCGGCTGGCGCCACGGCCGTGGCCACCACCGCCGCCTGGGCGGTCGCCGCCCCGCCAACTACGGCGCCGAGCACGCCTCCCACCGCGCCAGCCACCGCGCCAGCCAAGGCTCCGGCCGAGGACGACCAGGCGGCCAGCGCGCCGCCCGACGTTCTGGAACCGGAGTTGGCGCCGAGCGTCGGCCCTGACACGGCATCGGACGAATCCCCCGCTGGAACGGTGGGCGCCGCCGAAAAGCAAAACGACCAATGGCACCACAAGATGTCCGTGGCGCTGGGTTTCCAGCGCCCGCGGCACCACCTGACCAAGCGGGAGACCGCCGGGGTGGTGGTGTTGGCGGTGCTGGCGCTGACCGGCTCGCTGCCGGGCGGGCAGGGGACGGTGGAGCCGCCGGCGCCGCCCGTCGAGCCGACGCCGAGCGGACCGGCCCCCGGCGAGTCGGGCGCGACCGCGTGGTCGCTCGAGCAGGAGTTCGCGTCCGGAGACTTTGTGCTTGAAATCGACTCGTACCAAGACCGACTGGCCGAACTGGCCGGGCCGGGCAGCGTGGTGGCCGAGAACGGCCGCTGGGTGTTGGTCGGCATCACGGTACGGAACACCGGCGACGAAGACGGCACCTTCCTGCCCGATCAGCAGGTCCTGGTGACCGAGCAGGGCGCCGAGCACGCCAATGAGCCGGCCTCGGCGCTGAAGCACGCCGACTTCGTGCTCGGCATCTACCCGATCAAGCCGGGCGGGTCGCAGACGGGATTCCTGGCGTTCGACATTCCGCTGGAGGAACGGCCGGTCGAACTGCGGCTGGTCGGACGGATCAGCGAGCCGGCCGTCAAGGTGCCCCTGGGATGAAGGCCGCCGACCCGGTCCGGGCCGCCGCCAGAGCCGACGAGGGCGGCGACGGCAGCGAAGGCGGCCAGGCCGGCCCGGGCGGCGAGGGCGGCCGGGACCACGTCGGCCGCCAGACGTTCGACGCCGTGCTCGTCGGCGCCGCTTTGGCC
>JAIROU010000276.1 GCA_031257375.1 Bifidobacteriaceae bacterium | reverse complement strand
CGTTGACATCTTCACCGGCGGCGTCACCGCCGGTGTGGATCCGACGGCCACAGGGTATGTCACGGCCGAGGTGTTGCACGCCTATCTGCTTGAGACCGAGCAACTGGACTTGCCCGTCGGCGTTCAATTGACCGGCCCGGTGGTCAACGCTGTTTGATCGGCTCCAAGACACGGAACCGTATTGGATGGGCGCAGAACCGAAGACCACTTATGACTGCGGGCGCGGTCCAGTTTCGCCAAGCCCTTAGCGGCCGGCTTCGGCGGCGGTGGAGGCGAAGCGCCAGGCCAGTTCGGCGTAGGTGCGGGCGGCGGCCTCGACCTCGGCCAAAGGCGCGAACTCGTCCGGGCGGTGGGCTTGCAGCAGGTCGCCGGGGCCGTAGACGGCCCCCGGGATGCCGGCGCCGGCCAGCAGTTCGACTTCGCAATAGCCCCGGAACAAGGTGGTGTCCGGGGCCGCGCCCAAGGCGGCGCGGTGGGCCTGCTCCAGCGCCCGCACCACCGGGGAGTCCGGCGCCGCCCGCCACGGGCGGAAGAACTGATCGCAGACCAGGTCGCCGTCGATCCCGTGGCCGGCGCAGGTCTGGGCGAACAGGCGGCGCACATCCTCGACCACCTGCTCGACTTCCTCGCCCGGCAGGACCTGGCGGTCGAAGGCGATCCGGCACAGATCCGGCACCAGGGTGACCCCGGAGCCGCCGTCGATCACCCCCAGATTGAGCGACGGGTCGACCGCGAACCCCAAGGCCCGCCCGCGGCCCGCCAAGCCGGCGCCGTAGCCGCGCAGCGCCTCCAGCACATGGGTCATGTCCCAGATGGCGTTGCGGCCGAGTTCGGCCATGCCGGTGTGGGCCGACCGCCCGCGGACGCGGGCGGTGAACTCGGCCGCGCCCTGGAGCGCCGTGGCGACTTTGAGCGAGGTGGGCTCCCCGACATAGGCCCTGACGCAGTCGGCCAACTGGCCGGAGTCGATCAGCGCCTTGGTGCCTTTGAACCAGACTTCCTCATCGATCACGGCCGTCAGCATGAGGCTGCGGGCGCGGTCTCCCGGCTGGCGGGCGACCGCCGCGGCGGCCGCCAGCATGGCCGCCAGCCCGCCCTTCATGTCGGCGGCGCCGCGCCCGTAGAGGTTGCCGCCGATCACCTCCCCGCCCAGCGGCTCGGTCGCCCACAGGCTCAGGTCCCCGATCCGCACCGTGTCGAGATGGGCGTTCAACAGCAACGACTGCGGGCTGGCCCCGGCCAGGCGGGCGACCACATTGGGCCGGCCCGGCTCCAACTCCTGCAACTCCACCTCCCAGCCGGCCCCGGCCAGGTAGTCCGCCGCCAGCCGGGCCGCGCCGGCCTCGCGGCCGGGCGGATTCTGGGAGTCGGCCCGGACCAGTTCGCGCGCAAGCGAATGCAAGCCGGCCAGATCGATCTGGGCCGAGATCGGCCGACCCGCTCCGCCGGCCGCCGCGCCGGCCGGGCCGCCGCCATCGCCGGCCGGGCGACCGCCGGCCCCGGTCGCATGGCCGCCGCCAGCCGTGCGGCCCCGGCCCGGACCGGCCGGGGCCACCGCGGTGGTGGCGACCGGCGCCGGCCCGGCGGCGCGGAACGACTTCAGCAGATGGCCGGCCAGTTCCATGAAATGAGGCTCCGTCTGCGTCTCGGGGCGCCGGGGGCGCGGCAGATCGACTTCGACCTCGGCCCGGACCCGGCCCGGTCGCGGCGTCATCGTCACCACGCGGTCTGACAGGAAGACCGCTTCCTCGATGTCATGGGTGACGAACAGCACCGTCATCCGGTGGGCCTCCCAGATCCCGGTCAGCAGCTCTTGCATCTCGCGCCTGGTCAAAGCGTCGAGGGCGCCGAAGGGCTCGTCCATCAGCAGGATTGTCGGCCGGTAGGAGAGCGACCGGGCGAGCGCCACGCGCTGGCGCATCCCGCCCGACAGCTGCGCCGGATAGGCGTCGGCGAACCCGGTCAGGCCGACCAGTTCGAGGTGCTGCAGGGCGGCGGCGGCCCGCGCCGCCGCGCTCAGCGGCTCGGCCAGCAGCGCGAATTCGACGTTCTTGCGGGCCGTCAGCCAGGGCAGCAGCGTGGCCTGCTGGAAGACCACCCCCCGGTCGCGGCCGGGCCCGGTGATCGGTGAGCCGTCAACCAGCACCTCGCCCGCGGTCGGCTCGGCCAGGCCGGCGATGATCGACAGCAGCGTCGACTTGCCGCAGCCGGACACACCGACCAGCGAGACGAACTCGTCCGCGCCCAGCGTCAGATCGACCCCTTCTAGCGCGACCACCTCCCCGAACCGCTTGCCCAGGCCCCTGACTTCGACTCGGGGCGGCGGCCCGGCCATCAGGCCGCCCTCTGGTACCGGAAGAGCACCCGTCCCAGGGCGCGCATGGCCTGGTCGAGGCAAAGACCCAGCAGCCCCAGCACTATCACGTAGCCGATGATCGTGTCGGTCGCGAAATACCGCTGCGCCACGGTGATGCGGTAGCCCATGCCCCCGGCGGCGGCGACCAGTTCCGCCACCACCAGCCAGGTCCAGGCCCAGCCCAAGGTGATGCGCAAGGTGTCGAAGATGCGCGGCCAGGCGGACGGGAAGACGATCCTGATCAAGATCGCCGCCCGGCCCATGCCCAGGGTCTCGCCCAAATGGACGAGGGGCTGGGGGACCTGGCGGACGGCATCGGCCACCATCAGAACCTGCTGGAAGAACGTGCCCAACCAAATGATCAAGAACTTCTGGGAGTCGCCGGTGCCGACCCACAAAATGGTCAGCGGCACAAAGGCGACCACCGGCATGTAGCGGATGAAGTCGAACAGCGGCTCGAGCGCCGCCTCGACCCTGGCCGAGGCCCCCATCAGCGGCCCCAGCACCAGGGCCATGGCCGTGGCCAGCAGGTAGCCCATGGTGATGCGGTAGCAGGACAGGGCGATGTCGCCCCACAACTCCCCGTTGGCCGCCTTTTCGCCCAGCGCGGCGAGCACCGCGCCGGGCGAGGGCAGGAAGAGCGGGGGGATCAGCCCGGCGCCGGTCGCCAACCACCAGACCGCCACCAGGCCCGCGAAGGTGCCCAAGGCGATGGCGAGGTATTGCCGCCGCGATGCCCGGGCTTTCACCCGTCGACGGGACAAGGCCGGGCCTCAGGGCAGGAAACTGGCGTCGACGGCATCGGCGGGATCGGCGCTGCCGTCCACCAAACCGGCCGTCAACGCCACCTCCCGGACGGTCGGCAGGGTCGATGTCTTGTAGTCCCCGTCGAGCAATTCCTGGTTCTGGGCCAGGTCGAAGAACTGCACGCCGTCGAAGGCGGTGGCCAACGCCTCGGGCGCCTCGCCGACGCCCTCGGCGATGATCGCCCGGCCCTCGTCGGGGTTGGCGTTGTAGAAGTCGACCGCCTGGCCCCAGGACTTGATCAGGACGGTCACGGCCGCCTTGTTCGCCTTGGCGAACTCGCCGCCCACCATCAGCACGTCGGAGATCAGGCCCTCCTTGGCCGAGGCCTCGTAGATCACTCGCACGTCCGGGTTCTGGGCCTTCGCCTCGGTGATGTACGGCTCGTAGGTGACGGCGGCCGGGACGCGGCCGGCGATCAGCGCGGCGCCGGCCTCGGCCGCGCCCATCGGCACCTTCTCCACGTCCGCGATGGTCAGCCCGGCCTGGCTGAGCGCGTAGTTCAGCAGCAGGTCGGAGGTGGTGCCCTCCTCGTAGGCCACAGGTTGGCCGGCGAGGTCTTTGACGTGGCCGATCCCGCCGGTCGTCATGATCGCGTCGGCGCTGGTGGAAGCGTCCTCCAGGAGGACGATCTTGGCGTCCACGCCGGTCTCGATCATGTGCAGCGCCCCGTGCGAGGCCACGTTCAGCGCGTCGACCTGCCCGGCCGCCAGGGCCGCCAGCATGTCGGCGTCGGCCTCGAAGTCGACCAGCTCGACCTCCAGGCCGTTGTCGGCGAAATAGCCCTGGTCTTGGGCGATGTACCAGGCGCCGTAGCCCAGCCACGGCTGGATGGCGATGGACACTTTGACGGGGGAGTCGCCGTTGTCGGGGGTTGTCTCGTCGGAGCCGCAGCCGGCCGCCGATGCCGTCAAGGCGACGGCCGCTACCGCCAGGAGTTTGCGTGTGCGCAAGGGGGTGCCTTTCTGATGGAGCCCTGTGAGGGGCGGGCGAACCAAGACTTCCTATTCTGGAGGTTCTGGCCGCCGTCGCACAACGCGGGCGGCGCGGCGCGGACTTCATCGGGCTGCCGGCGGCCAAAAGCTCTGAGGCGCGGCTCAGGGCTTGGCAGAGGCCGCTGGTGGCAATAGTGCTATCATGATCCGGTGGACAAAGTGGCCGGGATCATCGTCCAGATGCGCCGGAACCCGGCCGGAGTGCGGTTCCGGGACCTGGAGAGGGTGTGCCGCGACAAGTTCGGGGCGCCGCGCCAGCGCGGAACCTCGCACCTGTTTTTCGCCGTCCCATGGACGGGCAAGCCTCTGGTGAACATCCAGGATCGGCATGGTATGGCGGTTGAATACCAGGTGAGACAGGTGCTTTTGGCAATAGCCAAATTGGAGGGAGAGACCAGTGGATGACTTCGGCCGCCGCTACACGTACAGAGTCTTCTGGAATGACCCGGACGGATGCTTCGTCGCCGCCGTGGCCGAGTGGCCGTCGCTGTCCTGGGCCGCGGACAGCCCCGGCGAGGCGCTCACGGGCTTGCTCGAAGTGGTTCAGGACGCGCTGGCCAACTTGGAGCCCGGCGAGGACCCGCCCCGGCCCTACCGGGACCGCCGGTACTCGGGCAAAATGACGCTGCGCGTGCCCCCGCTGACCCACCGCAACTTGGCGATCGAGGCCGCCGAACAAGGTGTGTCGATCAACCGCTTGGCGGCCGCCAAACTCGCCGCCTGACACGCCTCGGCCAGGGCCGTCGAAACCGCCCAAGCCCGCGCCGCCGGCGAGCCAGGACCAGTTGCGCCGCGGCCGTGGGAATGCCGTAGCGTTTTCGGCATGGCTTTGCCGCGCCCGCGTTCGTCTTGGCGCTCGCGCGCCCGCCGGGGGCCTTTGGCCGCGGCCGCCGTCGCCGCCTTGGCGGCGGGCTGCGGCGCGGGCTCGGCGCCGGACCCGCCCGGCCCGACGGCCACCGCGACGGTGACAGCGCGGGCCGAGCCGACGGCATCGCGCACCGCCCCGCCCGTCCCCGTGCTGGCGTCGGTGACGTTCTCGGCCGTCGGCGACCTGTGCTTCATGGACAGCGGGGGAGGGCCGCTGGGCGATCCGGCCGACCTGCTGGCGGGGGTGAGCGACCACCTGGCGGCCCGCGACATCGCCTTCGGCAACCTTGAGACCGCCGTTTCGGACAGGGGGGCGCCGATCGCCAAGATGTACACCTTCGGCGCTCCGGCCAGCGCGGCGGTTTCCCTCGCCGAGGCCGGCTTCGACGTGGTGTCGCTGGCCAACAACCATTTCGGGGACTACGGCCCGGACGCCTCGGCGGACACGGTCGAGGCGGTGGCCGCCGCCGGCCTGGTCGGCGTGGGCGCGGGCGCGAACCCGGCCGGGCCGTGGTCGGCCAAAGTGGTGGAGGTGGGGGCGGCCGGGTTCGCGCCCGCCCGGATCGTGTTCCTGGCGTTCACCGACGTCACCCCGGAGGCCTTCCCCCCGCCCGAGGCTCCCGTCGGCAACGCCTACACGGAGGATTTGCAGGTCATGGTCGATGCCGTGGCCCAGGCGCGGGGTTTGGGCGACTATTTGGTGGTCTCGATGCACTGGGGCGTCGAGCGGCAGTTCGAGCCCAGCGAGTTGCAAGTCGCCCAGGCCCGCGCGCTGGTGGAGGCGGGCGCGGACGTTTTGCTGGGCCACCATCCGCACGTCATCGAGGGGGTCGAGTTCTGGGGCGGCGCGCTGATCGTCTACTCGATGGGCAACTTCGTGTTCTGGCCGGGCTCGACGGCCGGGCGCGACACCTTTGTGCTGGATTTCACGCTGACGCCGGACGGGGCCACCGATGTGGCCGCCTATCCGGCCCACATCTCGGGCGCCCGCCCGGGGTTCGCCGAGGGCGGCGAGTTCGACCGGATCGCGGGGCTGATCGCCGACTATTCGCGCCGCCTCGGCACGGTCGCGGAGGTGGCCGCCGATTCGGTCCGGCTGGCGCCCGGCGGCCCCGCCTGACTTGGGCCGGGCCCGGCTTCATTTGGACTTTGCGAGCTGCTGGACGCGCTGGTGCGAGATGCCGAGCAAAGCGCTGGCATCGGCCTGCGTCAGCCGGTGATCGCCCAGAAGCGATCTGACGGCCGACCGGCGCAGCCCGGCCGCGCGGCGGCTGTCGGCCTCGGCCTGCCTTTGCAACCGCTCGGCCTCGCGCCAGGCCTTGCCCGCCGCCTCGGGGAGTTCCAGGGTGACATCGACTCTGGCGGCGGAATCGAGGTCGAGCAGGGCGGTGACCAGCCCTTGGGCCATGGTCTCGATCTCCCGGACGTTGCGCGCCTGGGTGACGGCGCCCAACTCGGGAATGGCGATGATCCACCAGGCGCCTTCCCGCCGCGCCGTTGCCTGGTAGGTCTGCGCCATGTCCCTCTCCTATCGCCAATTCGCCGGCGCGTCCGGCACTTTCCCGATCACCTGGCGGACGACGCCTGGGGAGATTCGCCCGTGCGCCGGGATCGCCAGCAAGCCGTCGCCGTCCGGCGCGCCCCAGACATTGTGGCTCCCCTTGGTTCGCAGTAGACGCCATCCTTTGCGCGCCAAGAAGCGTTCGACCTCGTATCGTTTGACCTCGTATCGTTTGACCTCCTTGACCAGGTTGACACACTAGCCCCCATTGTGCATCTCCGCAAGGGGGGCTAGTGCGCAGTCGCCGCCGCCAAGGCGCGCTTCACCCAGGGTCCGGCTCGGACTGGCCGGCGGAGGCCGTGGCCGTCTGTCCGGCGGCGGACAGTTGGTACTCGGCGCCGTCCTCGATGCCGGGGGCGCTGACCACCAGGGCGGTGACGGCATCGGCGACGGTGATGGCGGCGAGTGTCTGGCCATCGGGACCGGTCAAGGCGATCTCCTGGCCGGCCTCGACCGGCCCGGCGAACTGGGCCGCCACCCAGGCCTGGGTCGATTCGGCGGTTGGGGAGTTGATCTGGCCGCCCATCGACCCGCCGAACCGGCCGCCGGACGAGCCGCCCAAGGGCTCGGTGGCGAACGCCCAGACCTCGCCGCCGGTGATGGTCGGCCCCGACTCGGCGATGTCGAACGGCCCGTCCATGCCCCGGCCGGGCGCGTAGACCACAACCCGGCCGCCGGAGATGACGCCGGGGCCGTTGGCGTCGATCCCGTCCGAACCGGCCCGGACCTCCACCTCCCCGCCGCTGATGGAGAGGGACACGCCCTCCTGGATGGCCCAGCCGCCCATGCCGCCGCCCATCGGTCCGCCCCCGCCCGGCCGCCCACCGCGGTCCCGCCCGCCCGGTTGGCCGGGTTCCGCCGCGCCGCCCCCGTCTCCGTCGCCGTCCCCGGCCGCGTCGCCCGCGCTGTCCTCGGCGGTGCTCGAGGCGGCCGCGTTGATCCCGTCGTCGCTGGCGGTCACGGCGATCCGGCCGCCCGAGATCGACACCACCGGCGCCTCGATCCCCTCGTAACTGGCCAGTATGTCGATCTCACCGCCCGTCACACTGGCCGAGGCGTCGCCGGTCAGGCCGTCATCGCCGCAGGTCAGACGCATCTGCCCGGAAGTCACCAGCAGGTCGGTGGCGGCCTGGACGCAGTCCGTCCCGGCATCGATGTCCCCGCTGGCGCCGTCCCACAGGACGTACCCGGCCCCCGGATCGTCGGCGTTGGTCGACTTGACGCCGTCGCCCTCGGCCGTGACTGTCAAGCTGCCGCCGCTCAACCGGACGTAGTCGCGGCCTTTGACGGCGTCATCGGCGGCCACCACCGTGACCGAGCCGCCCACCAACTCGAGGCCGTCCTTGGAGGCGATCGCGTCGCCGGCCCGTCCGGCCACCGTCAGGGCGCCGTCCCCGGCGATCGACAGGTCCGCCTTGGAGAAAATGGCCGCGTCCGGCTCCTCGCCGGGCTGGGCGTAGGCGGCGGCGTCGGTGACGGAGTTGTCCGATCCGGCGGCCAGGATGATGACGACCTCGTCAGCCGACTGCACGTTGATGGCGCTGGAGTCACCGGAGGTGATGCTGGCGCCGTCGAGGATCAGCTGGACCAAGCCGTCTTGGGCGGTGTCGACCAGCACTTGACCGTCCGCCAGGTCGCCGCTGAGGCGGTAGGCCCCGGGCCGGTCGATCACCACCGAACCGCTGGCCAGGTCGATCGGCTGGGCCTGGGCCACCTCGGCGTCCGCGGGGTCCCAATGGCCGTCCACCAGTTCACCAGCGGCGCCTGTGGCCAGGTCTCCGGCCTCCCCGGAGCTCCCGGCGCCCCCGGCGGTGCAGCCCGCCAAAGCCAGCGCCGCCGCGACGGCCACTCCCGCCGCCACCAGATCCCGCCGCGGCGCCCGCACGCCTCAGCGCCCCCGCCCGGCGCCCGGAGCCTTGGCCGGGCCTCCGGCCAGCCGCACCGTCACAGCCGTCTCGCTCCGGACGGCGTCCAACTTGCGGACGGCGTAAGAGACCGGGCGCTCCCCGAACAGCGCCTCCAACTGCCGCTCGAGTTCCGCCCCGGCCGGCACCAGCCCGGCCAGCACCACCATCTGCGGCCGTCCGCGCCGGGCCGCCCCGCCGATGTCCGCCGCCGCCATGACCGCCACGATCGCCGCCATCAGCGCCACCGCCACCCAGCCCATCGGGGCGGCCAGGCCGCCGATCAGGCCCAGCGCCAAGGAGGCGAAGTAGTAGGCGATCTCGTGCTGCCCGAGTTCGGCGCTGCGCAGCCGGATGATCGCCAGCACGCCGAACAGGCCCAGCCCCAGGCCCACGTTGACGGAGGTCTCGGCCAGCGCCGCCGCCACCGCCAGCACGCCCACGTTCACCGCCAGGTAGGAGGCCAGCAGGTCCCGGCGCTTGTGCCGCGGGTAGTAGAGGGCCAGCGTCAAGACGGCGATGGCGAGCGCGTCGGCGCCCGCGAGCAAGAGGGAGAACATGGGGCCTTCGATCTGTCGCGTCCAGTTGCCCCATCCAAACACCGCCGCCTGAGCGCCGCCTTTGAGTTGCCTGGGAGCAACCTGCGCGCACGCTCGGCCGGGGCCGGGCGCACGGGGGGAGGGGCGGCACTTCTTGTCCGATGCCGTCTGGTCGCCCCCCGCTCGCGGCGTCCGGCCCACCCGTGGTTCCGCGGCCGGGCTGCGGCCGCAGAGGCGGGCGGACGGCATCGGGCATCGGTGAAGCGCTCAACCGGGCGGCGGGTTCGGCGGTCAGACGGCGGCGGGCGCTAGCAGCCGAAGGCGATCTCGGGTTGTTTCTGTTCGAATTGCGCCTGGTCTTCGACGCCCTTGGCCCACAGCACGTCTGTCGGGGCCAGGTCGCTCAGCCGGCCGCTGACGGAGCCCTCCTGGTCGGCGCCCTCGTCCCACCAGACGACCAGTTCGCGGCTGTGGTCGACGCCGGTCGCGGGGGCGTCGGCAACCAGGCCGGCGGCGTCTGCGAACAGGACGGCCGATCGCACGGGGGCGTCGGCGTGGGCCTCCCAGACGGTTGGAAGCTGGTCGAAGGACTTGTCCGGCTCGGCGCATTTCACCACGACGCGGCTGATCGACACGTCCGGGCAGGCCTCCACCACGTTCAGCGTGTAGCCGCCCGAGCCTGGGGCGACGTAAGCGCGCGCGGCCGGCCGACTCGGGGCGACTGGCGTCGATTGCGAGCACGCGGCCGCCAGCGCCGCAGCTATCACTGCGGCCCCTTACCTTTGGTGCCGCCGACGATGCTGTCGCAGGTGTCCGCGCTTCGATGAACCTCCCCGCCCCCGACTGCGGGCGCGACCCGGACGGTCCCGGGAATCTGGCTAGGACGGCTCGCAGAAGCCTCCGCACAACAGGTGCGGCAACGGCTGGGCGGCGACCGGTGCCGAACACAATCATGGGCCGAGCAGGGCCAGCGGGACCACGGCGATCCCGTCGCGGCGGCGGTAGGCGTGCGGGCCGGCGTGCAGGACGACCCGGTCCATCAGGCGGTCGCCCAATTTGCCGGACAGCCAACGCAGGTGCTTGACGTGATCGTCGGTGACCGCTCCGGCCAGCTTGACCTCGAAGGCGACGCACCTGGTGTCGTTGGTCTCGACCACCAGATCGACTTCACGGTCGCCGTTCTTGGTGCGCAGATGCCCCACCCGCGCGTTCATGGCGTCCGCGTAAACCCGGACGGACTGGACGGCCAGCGACTCAAACAGCGCCCCGAGCCAGGTTCCGGCCGTCGGGCTGACCATTTCTCCCTCGCCGACCAGCAACCCCGACGCGCCGACTCCGACCAGCCGGGCGGCCAACGCCGGGTCGACCAAATGGTGTTTGGGGCCGCCGGTGAGGCGGGCCAGCGGCGCGAACGAGGGCCGCCAGGCTTCCAAGGGGTCAAGGATGAACATGCGGCGCAGGTGCTCGCGGTAGCCGTCAGCCGTCCCGCGGGCGGGCTTGTCGGGCTCGCCGGGGGTGGCCGCGTTCAGGATTTTGGTGTAGTCGGCGGTCGAGGCGGTGGCTGCGGCGTAGGCGCGGAGCCAGGCCCGCAGCGCGGCCGGACGGCGCACGATGACGCCATTTTCCGGCATGTCCCGTTCTACGATTTGCGTCAGATAGCCGTCGAGCAGGCGGTCCCGACCGGTCGGGGAATGGGCGCGGATGCCGGGGAATCCAGAGCGCAGGATCTCATCCACGTAGTCTCGGTGCGACACGCTCGTGACGCCTTGGATGGCGGCGCCGCCGGCGTGGAGCGCCCGCAACGAGACGGTAGGGCTTTCCAGCCCCCGTTCGCTTAAGGCTAGCGGGCGCAGCGGCAAAGTGACTATCCGACCCGCCCCGCTGTGAATCCGGACCCCCGGCCTGAGGCCGGCTGACCCAGCCAGCAGGAACCTCCCGGCGGCTGGCGGCCCGTCATCGACCGCCTGCTTGACGCGGTCCCACACCGAGGGCTCCAACTGCCATTCGTCAATGAAGACGGGCGGGTCAAGTTCCGCCACCAGGTCGTAGTTCGAGACCACGCTGGCGTGGTTGCGCGGGTCGCTCAACGATAGGACCGTGCGGGCGCGGCGGCTGGCCGTGGCGGTCTTGCCGACCCCTTTCGCCCCCTCGATGGTGATCGCGGGAAGCTCGGCCAGGACGGAATCAAGGATGTCGTCGATCAGGCGGCGTTGATAGCTCACACCGACAATCTAGCATTTGGACGGGTCGCGACGATGCATCTGGACGGGTCGCAACTGGGCGTTTGGACGGGTCGCAACTGGGCGTTTGGGCGGGTCGCAACTGGGTATTTGGACGGCCCGTCCGGCCGGTACCCTTGAGGGGTGACTCCCCCGACCCAGCCTCGTGATCGCCGTCGGCTGATCGCCGCGGGCCGGCTGCTGGCGCGGATCTTGGCCGCCGTCGGCCTGGTCGCTTGCTGCTACATGGTGGGGCTGACGTCGTCGCGCTCCGAGTTGGCGGGCGTGGCGCTGTTCGTCGTGCTCGGGGTGGGCCTGGGAATCGTGGTGCTGACGCCGGGCCGCCGCCGCAAGCGCTGAGCCCGCCTGTCGCCAAGCCGGGCCGGGCGGGGCCGAGCCGACGCGCCGGGCGGCGCCAGTTCCAGTGTCGGAGGCATGCTCTAGGCTTCTTGCCGTGCCAGCCAAAGCCTCGGAGTATTCCGCCCACCATCTTCAGGTCCTCGAGGGCTTGGAGGCGGTGCGCAAGCGTCCCGGCATGTACATCGGTTCGACTGATGAGCGCGGCCTGATGCATTGCGCTTGGGAGATTATCGACAACGCGGTGGACGAGGCGCTGGCCGGGTTCTGCGACGCCATCGACGTGGCGCTGCACCCGGACGGGTCGGTCGAGGTCCGGGACAACGGGCGCGGCATCCCGGTCGACATCGAGCCGAAGACGGGTCTGAGCGGCGTCGAGGTCGTGTTCACCAAGTTGCACGCGGGCGCCAAATTCGGCGGCGCCGGGTCGGGTTACGGGGCCGCCGGGGGCTTGCACGGGGTGGGCGCGTCGGTCGTCAACGCGCTGTCGGCCCGCCTCGACGCCGAGGTCTGCCGGGGCGGCCGGCGCCACGTCATGCGGTTCCACCGGGGGGAGCCGGGTTTGTACCGTGACGCCGACGGACTTGGCCCGGACGCCCCGTTCACGCCGTTCACCGAGGCGTCGGTCTTGGATGTGGCCGGCCGGGCGGGCCGGGGGGTGACGGGCACGCGGGTGCGGTTCTGGCCCGATCCGCAAATCTTCGCCGACCCGGCCGCCTTCTCCTTGGAGGCGTTGGCGGACCGGGCCAGGCAGACCTCGTTCTTGGTGCCCGGCCTGAAGCTGACGGTCCGCGACTTGAGGGGGGCCGAGCCGGCCGAGGAAGTCTTCCAGCACGCCGGCGGGCTGGTCGACTACGTCGAATACCTGGCGCCCGACCAGCCTATCCAATCGGTTTGGCGGATCCAGGGGGAGGAGACGTTCGTCGAGACGGTCCAGGCCTTGGACGAGGACGGCCACTTGCGGCCGACCGAGGTCGAGCGGGTCTGCGAGGTCGAGTTGGCGCTGCGCTGGGGCGCCGGGTACGAGTCGGAGGTCAAGTCCTTCGTCAACATCATCGCCACGCCGAAGGGCGGAACCCACCTGCAAGGCTTCGAGCAGGGGTTGCTGAAGGCCGTGCGCGCCCAGGTCGAAGCCAACTCGCGGCGGTTGAAGGTGGGCGGCCGGAACGGCGCCTCGGAGCGGATCGAGAAAGACGATGTGCTGGCCGGGTTGACGGCCGTGCTGGCGGTGCGCCTGGCCGAGCCGCAATTCGAGGGCCAGACCAAGGAGGTCTTGGGCACCGGCCCGGTGCGCGGCATCGTCTCCAAAATAGTCGCCAAAGGCCTGACCAAGCGTCTGACGTCGTCGAAGCGGGACGAGAAGGCCGAATCGTTCCTGGTTCTGGAGAAGATCGTGGCGGAGATGCGGGCGCGGGTGGCGGCGCGCACCCACAAGGAGATCTCGCGGCGCAAGAACGCCCTGGAGGCGTCCTCGCTGCCGGCCAAGCTGGCGGACTGCCGGACCTCCGACGTGGAGCGGTCGGAGCTGTTCATAGTCGAGGGCGACTCCGCCCTGGGCACGGCCAAACTGGCCCGGCAGTCGGATTTCCAGGCCCTGCTGCCGATCCGGGGGAAGATCCTCAACACCCAGAAGGCGTCGATCACGGACATGCTCAAGAACGCCGAGTGCGCCGCCATCATCCAGGTGATCGGGGCCGGCTCGGGGCGGACCTTCGACTTGGACCAGTCTCGTTACGGCAAGGTCATCTTGATGACGGACGCCGATGTCGACGGCGCCCACATCCGCACGCTCCTGCTGACGCTGTTCTTCCGCTACATGCGCCCGTTGGTGGAGGCCGGGCGCGTCTACGCGGCGGTCCCGCCGCTGCACCGGGTGCTGGTCTCGGGCGGCCGGGGGCCGGGCGGCCGAGGGTCGGGCGGCGGGCAGGAGGCCGTCTACACCTATTCCGAGCAAGAATTGTCCGCGCTGCTGGCCAGGCTGGACCGCCAGGGACGGAAGTACGCCCAGCCGGTCCAGCGCTACAAGGGCCTGGGCGAGATGGACGCCGACCAGTTGGCCGTGACCACCATGGACCCGCGCGGCCGCACCCTGCGGCGCGTGACCATGCGGGACGCCGCCGCCGCCGAGTCCATGTTCGAACTGCTGATGGGATCGGAGGTGGGGCCGAGGCGCGAGTTCTTGATCGAGGGAGCGGCCGGGCTGGACGCCGAACTGATCGACGCCTGACCGCCTCCCCAGTGCGGTAAGGTGGCATAGCCTTACCGGAGGAGGACCATGACCGAACTCACGATCACGGCAAAGGGCCAGATCACCCTGAAGAAGGAGATCTTGGAGGCGCTCGGGGCAAAGCCCGGTGATCGGGTGAACGCCCATGTCACGCCCACAGGCGGAGTCCTACTGACCGCTGCGACCAAATCGCGCGGGATCGGGGAGATGTCTGGCATCTTGGCCCCGTTTGCGACCGGGAACCTGACCCTGGAAGGGATCGAGGGAGCCATCCGGGATGGCTGGGCGGGGGTCCGGCGAGAATGGCCGCCGACACCAATCTGTTGGTGCGTCTGTTCCGGAATGACGATCCGGCTCAGAACGCCTCGGCCGTTCCCTGGGCGCCGACGTCTTCACGACTTTCGACCGCTCAGCGGCCAAGGCGGTCAAGGCTGCGGGCCTCGCCGCCGAGACGCTGGCCTGAGGGCCACGCCGTCCCAAGCCGACGAATGGCTACGGCCGGCGGGTGGCCAAGGCGGTTCGGCGGTCGCTAGGGTTGGGGTCGTGGAAATCCCGGAGCACCACCCCTCAGGCATTCCGATCGCTGAGCGGGTGCGCGCGCCGATCGACGTCTCAACCCCCTCGCCGCGGCACCAACTGCTGTGGCGGGCGTTGCGGGACGCTGACGAGCCGCAACTGGCGGCGCTCATGAACGCCCAGGACGAGGCCCCCGAATCGGCCGTCGACCAGCAGCTTCCAACGCTGGTGGCGGTGGCCCACCTGAGCGGGGGGCCGGACGTGGCCACGCTCGGCGGGTTCGACCGGGCGGGCGTGCTGAGGGCGGCCGGGTTCTTGCAGCTGTGGCCGGAGTCGACGGCCGTGGTGGTGCATGGCGTGGTCGATCCGGGCTGGTCGGGCCGCGGCATCGGCGGCTCGCTGATGGCCTGGCAGGAGGGCCGGGGGCGGCAAATCCTGGCCGGGCTGCCGGGCGGCGGGACCGCCCGGATGCTCAGCTATGTGGCCGAGTCGGCGGCCAACCGGCGGCGGCTGCTGATGGCGGCCGGGTTCTCGCCGCTGCGCTCGGTCTACCGGATGCGCCGCGACCTGGAGGCCCCGATCGCCTGCTCGGACCTGCCGACCGGTCTGCGCTGGCGCCAACTCGACCGGATCGACCCGGAGATGGTCCGCCAGACGCACAACAGCGCCACCCAGGGGGCCTGGGCGCCCGGCCCGATCTACCCGGAATTGTGGCGCCGGCGCTGGCAGGAGTACTTGCCGGAGCTTAGCTGCATCGCCTACGACCCAGCTGCCAAGCGCGTGGCCGGCTATGCCCTGTCGCTGATCCAGCGCCCGGCCTCGACCATGTCGCCGCGCTCCCAGGCCACCATCCACCGCCTGGCCGTCGCCCCCGCCTATCGCCGCCGCGGCGTCGGCCGCGCCCTGCTCGGCCGCGCCCTGCTCCAGTTCGCCGACGAGGGCCGCCGCTTCGCCACCGCCGCCGTCGACCCGGCCATGCCCCATTCCGGCCTGGCCATGCTGGAGGACTTCGGCTTCACCCCGGCCGGCCGGACCATCGTCTACGGCCTGGACCTCTGACCGCCTCGCCGCCCGGCGGCGCCGGCCCGCACTGTCTCTATCGGGCGGCCCAGTGGCGTGACTATCATGGGCGCATGACTTCGCCGGTGCCCGATGCCGTCGGGCGGCCCCAGCCGGGCGCCCCTTTTGACCAATGGCCGCCCGCCGGTCGGTTAGGTCCCGGTCAGCCCGGTGCGGCCAACCCCGGTCCGAACTCCTGGCCCGCGCCAGGGCAGGCGCCGCCCCCGGCCCCGGCGGCGCCTCCCGCTTGGCCCGTCGGCCACCCCGGAGCCGCGCCCGCGCCGGGCTATGTGCCTTATCCGTCCGGGCCGGGTTATCCGGTTGCCGTCGGCCGGGTCCCGCCGGGGTGGCCGGTTGGGGCGCCCGGCGGACCGCCGCGACCCGGCTATCAGCCCTATCCGGCGGTCGTCGGCGGCCGCTATCCTTCTGGGCCTGGGTCAGACGGCGGCCGGGCCATCCCGGGGCGGGCCGCGTTGATCGGCGCCGGCATCGCGATGTCGGTGTACGTGGTCCTCAGGCTCGCGGCAGCGGTGATTCAGAGCGCAGGCAGCGGGTTTCAGCTCATGTTGTTCTTGCTGTTCGGCTCTGGCTGGGCGTACTGGACCGTCGCGGCGTTGAACTGGGGCGGCGCCATAGCACTGATCGTGTTGGCTTTTGCGCTGTCGTCACGGTCTTCGACCCGCCTGCTCGCCATCCCGCTCGGAATCATGGCGACCGGTCAGATCGCCTGGACCGTCCTTGGGGTCATCAGCTACATGCGGCAGCTGCGGTTGTGGGGCGTGGACTGGCCGGTCGAGTTGCTGGTCTCCTTGGGGACCGCGATGCTCGCCGCGTTGGTGTTGGCGACTGCGGCCGTCCTAGTGGCGCTGACCGGCCCGCCCGGTCCCCGGAACCCCGCCGACCGGCCTGTGGCCGGTCTCGCCACGGGGGCAGTGGCAGTGACCTGGGTCTACCTGTCGCTGCCGCTGTTGGCGAGCATCGTCTCGATCACTATCGCACGCATCGGGTCTGGCTGGGGCGGGTTGTCTGGGCTGAGCAGCCCAGTGCTGGCTAACGCGGTGGCGGGGCTGGTCTCGCTGGCGGCGGGCGCCGCCGGCGGCGTCGCCTGCGTCTTGGTCGCCATGGCGGTGCGGGCGCGCGCCCCCCCCCCCCCCCCCCCCCCCCCCCCCCCCCCCAAAACCCCCCCCCCCCCGCCGAAACCCCCCCAACAGAAACCCC
>JAIROU010000270.1 GCA_031257375.1 Bifidobacteriaceae bacterium | reverse complement strand
TGAACATGTCGCCTACACCTTGGCCCAGATCGATGCCGTCTTCGCGGAGTTGCCGCCTGACCTGGCGGCCCGGGCCGTGATCGCTTACGAACCGGTCTGGGCGATCGGCACCGGCGAGGTCGCCACCCCGGCGGACGCACAAGAGGTCTGCGGCGCAATCCGGGGGCGGCTGGCCTCGCTCTTGGGCCGGTCCGCCGCCGAGGCGATCCGGGTCCTGTACGGCGGCTCGGTCAAATCCTCGAATGTGGCTTCGCTGATGGCGGAACCGGACGTGGACGGCGGCCTGGTCGGCGGGGCGTCGCTGGACCCCGAGGAGTTCGCCCGCATCTGCCGTTTTGCCGAGCACGTCGTGTGATGGCGTAGGATTAGCCGCCGTGACCGTAGTGACCATCATCTGCCAGGTCATCCTGGTGTTGACGAGCGCCTTCCTGATTCTGCTGATCCTGATGCACAAGGGGAAGGGCGGCGGCCTGTCGGATCTGTTCGGCGGCGGATTCTCCTCCAACCTGGGCTCGTCCGGCGTGGCCGAGAAGAACCTGAATATGTTCACAGTGATAGTGGGAATTGTTTGGATCACAATGGTGTTGGCTCTGTCGTTGATTCATAAGTTCGCTGGTAGTTAGAGGTAGTAGGAGGCGGAGCGATGGCAGGCGGAAGCGCCATCCGGGGTTCGCGCGTCGGCGCGGGCCCCATGGGCGAGGAAGAACGGGGCGAGGTCGCGCCCCGCGTGACGATTTCATATTGGTGCGTCAACGGCCATGAGACGCGCCCCAGTTTCGTGGACGACCCGGCCACCACGGTCCCTCTGGAGTGGGACTGCCCGCGTTGCGGCCTGCCGGCCGGCACCGACGCGCTGAACCCGCCGGCCCCGCCCCGCAACGAGCCGTACAAGACGCATTTGGCCTATGTCAAGGAGCGCCGCTCGGACGCCGATGGCGCGCAGTTGCTGGAGGAGGCCCTGGCCGCCCTGCGCGCCCGCCGGGCCGAGGCGGCCGAAGCCGCCGCCGCCTCCCGCGCCGCCTGAGGCGCCTGAGGCGGCGCCCCCCCGCCCGTCTTGCTCAGGAGCGCTGGCGTTTCCTGATACGACCTCATATGTCCTCATACCAACTGATGCGCTCTTATACGAAATCATTCGTTCAGTGCGCATGGCTGGAGGCAATATGGACCGGGCGCCGTTCAGGCCATCGTTCGGCAACCGTCCCGACCGGCTGGTCGGGCGCGATAGCGAGGCGGCGGGCTCCCTCAAAGGGCTGGACGGCCCGGTTGGACACCCGGGCAGGGCCACCATTTGCCTGGGGCGGCGCGGCATGGGGAAGACCGCGCTGCTGCTCGAATTCGCGGAATTGGCCCGGCGGCGCGGGTTCGTGGCCGCGAAGGCCAGCGCCAGCCCGGCCCTGCTGGCCGAACTGCTCGAAGGTCTGGCCCGGGACGGCGCGAGATGGCTGCCCAAGGGGCGCAAGCTGACCGGAGGTTCGGCGGGGGCGCTGGGCTTTTCGGTCGGCCTGGAGTTCGATGCCCAGGAAGCCGGCCCGGCCACTTTCCGCGGACGGCTGACCGACATCAGCCAGGCCTTGGACAAGGCCGGCCAGGGGCTGGTGCTGCTGGTCGACGAGGTCACTGCGAACTCGCCCCAAGTCGCCGAGCTTGGCGCCGCCTACCAGGAGTTGGTGGGCGAGGGCCGGAACGTCGCGATCGCCATGGCGGGTCTGCCGGGCGCCGTCTCGGCCGTGCTCAACGACAAGGTGCTGACCTTCCTGAACCGCGCGGCCAAATTCCAACTCTCGGAGGTGCCGGTGGCCGATGTGATGGTCCACTACTCCCAGACGCTCAAGAGTCTGGGCAAGACCATAGCCGAGGCCGACTTGGCGCGGGCCGCCGAGGCCACCCGCGGCTATCCGTACCTGCTCCAGTTGGTGGGGTACTACCTCCTGGAATACGTCGGTGAAGACCCGGCGGTGGGCGGCGCGGCGGTCGACTTGGCGATCGCGACCGCCCGCAAGGCGCTGGGCGACTCGGTCTTCAAGCCCGCGCTCCATCCGCTATCCGCGTTGGACAGGCGGTTCTTGGAGGCGATGGCGTGCGATCAGGGTCCCAGCCGGATGGCGGTGTTGGCGGGACGCCTGGGCGTCAGCGCGGCCAGCGCCCAGCAAACCCGCGCCCGCCTGATCGCGGCCGGGGTGATCGCCGCCGCCGGCCGGGGCCAAGTCGCCCCCGCCCTGCCCTACCTGGCAGAACGCCTGCGCGGCGAACTCTGACCGGCCGCGCTCGGCGGCAGGGGATTGTGTGCGGATAAACGCACATGCTAGAATTGTGATGATATGCGCACGGATGACATGGGCGGCGGTCCGGGGCAAAGCTATTGGGCGCCGACGCGCTCGCCGGAAGAGTTGGGACGATTTCTCGCGGGTCTGCGTGCTATGCGGGGGCTGACCCAGGCTGAGACCGCAGCACTCCTCGGCATCCCGCGGCGGTACTTGCACGAGCTCGAAACCGGCAAGGACATCTTGGCGTACACGCGCTTGTTCCAGCTTCTGGCGTTGTTGGGCGCCCGGCTGACCGTCGAGGCCGTCCCTTTTGCTCGCGGCCAGGGTGTTGACCAGCGTGGGTCGGCCCCCCGACAACCTGTTCAGGCTGGTGGTGTTGAGCCATCTCCTGGGCAACACCGACCTGCACGCGAAAAACGTGTCGTTTGTGCGCACCGCGGCAGATCGGACAGGTCTGGCCCCAGCGTACGACATCGCCATGCATCTGCACTCCCCGCAGTCGAACCGGACGGTGGCGCTGCAAGTCAACGGCAAGAATTCGTTCGATTCGATCGGTTGGGGCGACCTCGCCGCCGAGGGTTCCGCCTGGGGCATTCCCCGGTCGCGCCTGGACTCCATGGGCGCGGAGCTCGTGGAAAGCTTTGACCGCGCCCTCGAGGCTGAGTTCGCCGCAGCTTGCCATCCCGGGGTCCCGGCGCGGGCCTGGGATGTGGTTCGCGCACGGGGGGACGCCTTGCGCAGGCAGTTGCGGGACGGCCAAAGCTGAGGCGCCCGGGTTCGGTGGGGGCGGCCGCAGACCCGGTTGGATGCCGCGGTTGATCAGAGCCGGTGTTCCGCTCTGGGGCGGGCCGGTGTTCCGTTTGGGGGTCGGTCGCGAGCCTCCTCGGGCGGGCGGGGCTGGTAGAGTGGTCGGTCGGTGCGCCCGGACGGGCGCCCTGGGGCCGTAGCCATCAGTGTTGGCCCCGCGCCGGACCGGCCAACCGGTCGGGCGTGTTTCGCAGACAACACGAACAGGAGAGAATCGAACGATGAGTTCAGTGCGCCGCGCGCGCCGCCAGGTGCGCGAATCGAGGGCCCTCGGGCTGGCCCTGACCCCGAAGGCGGTCAAACACTTCGACAAGCGGCCCTACCCGCCCGGCGAGCACGGCCGGGGCCGGCGGCGGACCGAGTCGGACTACGCCATCCGGCTGCGCGAGAAGCAGCGCCTGCGCGCCCAGTACGGCCTGCGGGAGAAGCAGATCGCGCGGGCCTTCCAGGACGCCCGCAAGCGGCCCGGCCTGACCGGCGAGGCCCTGGTCGAACTGCTGGAGGTCAGGCTCGACTCGCTGGTCTTGCGGGCCGGCTTCGCCCGCACCATTTACCAAGCCCGCCAGGTGGTGGTCCACCGGCACATCCTGGTCGACGGCAAACCGGTCGACCGGCCGTCCTTCAGGGTCAAGCCCGGCCAGATCGTCATGATCCGGCCGAAGTCGCAGCCGCTGGTGCCGTTCCAGGTGGCGGCCGCCGGCGCCCACCGCGACGCCCAGGTCTGGCAGATCCCGGAGTACCTGGACGTGAACCTGGAGCGGCTGCGCTTCCAGCTGGTGCGCGAGCCGAAGCGCTCCGAGGTCCCGGTCACCTGCGACGTCCAACTGGTCGTGGAGCACTACTCGCGCTGAGCGTTGATAGGAGGGCGCCATGACTCTGGGCGAAGTCGCCGGTTTGATCGCGGCGCTGGCGTTTGTGGCCCTGGTCGGGCTGCTGGCGGTGCCGGTGTTGCGGCTGGGCGGGGTCTTCCGCGAGGCCACCCGCTCGGTCAAGGAGTTGACCGACCACACTGTGCCGATCCTGGACGAGGCCGCCACCACGGTCGCGGAGACCAACGCCCAGCTTGAGAAGGTGGACGTGATCACCGCCGCCGCGGCCGACGTGTCGCAGAACGTCTCGGCCATGACGGCCCTGTTCGCGGCCACTTTGGGCGGGCCGCTGATCAAACTGGCGGCCTTCACCTACGGCGTCAGGAGCACCATGATGTCCCGCGGCGTCGGCTCCGGCGGCCAGCGGGGCGCCAAGGGCGCCGCCAAACGAAAGGCCAAGCGCGCCGCCAAGCGGGGGGCCGAACGCGCCGCCAAGCGGGGCGGCGCCCGGCCGCCCGCCGCCCCTGGAACCCCCGAGGTCGGCTGACCATGCGCCGCCTGATCTGGACCGGCCTGGTCCTGACCGTCGGCGTGGGGGCCGGGCTGGGCCTGGCCTGGTGGGCCTACCGGCGCTTCGACGCCGCCAAACGGGCGGTCTCGGCCGACGGCATCGTGAACCGTGTGGACCAAGCCGTCGACGCGGCCCGGCAGTTCGCGGACGAGGTTCGCCAAGCGGCGGCCGCGCGCGAGGCCGAACTGCGCCGAACCCTTCTCAAACCCGAATGACCGACTAAGGCGGACCATGCGCACTTCTGAAATCCGGCGACGCTTCCTCGACTACTTCGAGGACCGGGGTCACGCCGTGGTCCCCTCGGCCTCGCTGATCAGCCAAGACCCGTCGCTGTTGTTCACGGTGGCCGGGATGGTGCCGTTCATCCCGTACATGCTGGGGCAGGTGCCGGCCCCCTGGCCGAGGGCCGCATCGGTTCAGAAATGCCTGCGCACCGGCGACATCGAGGAGGTCGGCAAGACCACCCGGCACTCCACGTTCTTCCAGATGAACGGCAACTTCTCGTTCGGCGACTACTTCAAAGAGGGGGCCATCGCGCACGCCTGGGAGCTGGTCACCGGCCCGCCGGCGGACGGGTTTTTGGGCTTCGACCCGGACTCGATCTGGGTGACGGTCTACTTGGACGATGACGAGGCCGCCCGGCTTTGGCGCAAGGTCGCCGGACTGCCGGCCGAGCGGATCCAGCGGCGCGGCATCAAGGACAACTTCTGGTCCACCGGGCAGCCCGGGCCGGCCGGGCCGTGCTCGGAGATCTATGTCGACCGGGGGCCGGACTTCGGCCCGGACGGCGGCCCGGTGGTGGACGAGGACCGGTTCTTGGAGATTTGGAACCTGGTCTTCATGGAGTTCGAACGCGGCGCGGGCGGGGCCATGGAGGACTACCCGCTGCAGGGCGAGCGGGACCAGAAGAACATCGACACCGGCATGGGCCTGGAGCGGGTGGCTTTCCTGCTGCAAGATGTCGCCAACATCTACGAGATCGATGAGGTCGCGCCGGTCATCCGGCGGGTCGAGGAACTGACCGGCCACTCCTACGGGGCCGACCGCTTGGACGACGTGAGGATGCGCGTCATCGCCGACCACGTGCGCTCCGGCCTGATGGTGATCTCCGACGGCGTCACCCCCTCCAACGAGGGGCGCGGCTACGTGCTGCGCCGCCTGCTGCGCCGGGCGGTGCGCTCCATCCGGCTGCTGGGGGTCGAGGAACCGGTCTTCCCGGAGCTGTTCGGCGTCTCGAAGGAGGCCATGAAGGCCTCCTACCCGGAGTTGGAGCGCGACTGGGCGCGCATCTCCGGCACCGCCTACGGCGAGGAAGAATCCTTCCTGCGCACCCTGGCCAGCGGCTCGACCATCTTGGACGCGGCCGTCAGCCGGACCAAGGCGGCCGGGCGGGCGGCCCTGTCCGGGCCGGACGCCTTCCAGTTGCACGACACCTACGGCTTCCCCATCGACCTGACCTTGGAGATCGCGGCCGAGGAAGGCCTGGCGGTGGACCAGGACGCCTTCCGGGCTTTGATGCGGCAGCAGAAGGAGCGAGCGCGGGCCGACGCGGCGGCCAAGAAGACCGGCCACGCCGACACCTCGCTGTATCAAGAGTTGGCGGCCGAGTCCGGGCTGACCGATTTCACCGGCTACACCGAGTTCGAGTCCCGCGGCCGCGTCTTGGCGCTGCTCGCGGGCGGCCGTCCCGAGCCGCTGGTGGCCGCCCCGGCCTCGCTCGAGTTGATTCTGGACCGGACGCCGTTCTACGCCGAGGCCGGCGGCCAGCTGGCCGACCAGGGCACGGTCGAGTTCGACTCCGGCGCGGTCTTCGAAGTCGATGACGTCCAGCGGCCCATCAAAGGCCTGTCGGTCCACCGCGGCCGCCTGATCGAGGGCCGCCTGGCGGTTGGCGACCAGGGCTTGGGCCGGATCGACGTGGCCCGGCGGCGGGCCATCTCCCGCGCCCACACCGCCACCCACATGGTGCACAAGTCCCTGCGCGAGCATCTCGGCTCGACCGCCACCCAGGCCGGCTCGGAGAACGCGCCCTCGCGGCTGCGCTTCGACTTCCGCTACGGCTCGGGCGTGCCGCAGTCGGTCCTGGGGGAGGTCGAGGAGCGGGTCAACACCCGGCTGGCCGATGACCTGGAGGTGACCGAGGAGTTGATGCCGCTCGACCAGGCCCGCGAACTGGGCGCCATGGCCCTGTTCGGGGAGAAGTACGGCCAGATCGTCCGGGTGGTGTCGATCGGCGGGGACTGGTCCCGCGAGCTCTGCGCCGGGACGCACATGCGCCGCTCCGGCGAGTTGGGCAGGGTCAGCCTGCTTGGGGAGGCCTCGATCGGCTCCGGCGTGCGCCGGGTTGAAGGCCTTGTGGCCGACGGCGCCTACGCCCACCAGGCCAAGGAGCACCTGCTGGTGTCGCAGTTGACGGAGGCGTTGAAGGTCCGCCCGGACGAGTTGGTGGACCGCGTCGGCGCGCTGGTGGCGCGGCTGAAAGAGGCGGACAAAGCCCTGGCGGCGATGCGTTCGGCCCGTTTGGCCGCCCAGGCGCCCGATTTGGCGGCGGGCGCCCGGTTGGTCGGCCAGGTCCGCCTGGTGGCCGCCACCTTGTCCGATGCCGCCGCCGACGATCTGCGGGGCCTGGCCGTCGACGTCCGTGCCCGGCTGGGGGAGGAGTGCCCGGTGGTGGTGGCCCTCGGCTCGCGCGACGCCGCCTCCGGCCGGGGGGTGCTGGCCGTGGCCGTGAACAGTGCCGCCCAGGCGGCCGGGTTGAAGGCCGGGGTCCTGGTCGGCGTGGCCTCGAAGGTGTTGGGCGGAGGCGGCGGCGGCAAGCCGGGCCTGGCCCAGGGCGGCGGCGCCGACGGCTCGAAACTCGACCAGGCCTGGGCGGCCGTCGCGGCCGCCCTCTGATCTGCTGACCGTGAGTCGCTGGCCGTGACCGAGTCCCCGTTGTCTGACCGGTCTGATCTTCCCGACCGGTCTGACCGGTCTGATCTGCCCGGGTGGGCTGACCGCGCCGAGCGAGCGACCCGGTCCGCGCGGGCCGACTCGACCGGTCGGCCCGACTGGGCTGACCAGGCCGGCCCGTGGCTTGGGGTCGACTTGGGCGAGGCCCGGGTCGGCCTGGCCCTGTCCGATCCGGGCTTGATTCTGGCCATGCCGCTGGCGACCCTGGCCCGCGACGGACGGGCAGTCGACGCCCTGGCCGACCACCTGGCGGCGCTGGCGCGGGAGCGGGGCGCGGGGCGCGTCATCGTCGGCTGGCCGTTGAACATGGACGGGTCGGCTGGACCAAAGGCGGCCGAGGCGGCCGACCTGGCGGCCGCCCTGCGGGCCGGGGGGGTGGCGGGGGGGGGCCCCCCCCCGCGCCCCCCCCCCCCCCCACCCCCCCCCCCAAACCCGGGGGGGCGCCCCGCCGCCCC
>JAIROU010000269.1 GCA_031257375.1 Bifidobacteriaceae bacterium | reverse complement strand
ACCTGGCGCGGGTCTCGGGCGGGACCATCCCGGACCGCGGCGTCTACGGGGTCTACCTGGCCGGTGAGCGGGCCGACCCGAAGAGCTCCAAGCGGGTCGGGGACTTGGACGAGGAAATGGTCTACGAGTCGAGGGTTGGCGACACCTTCATGCTCGGATCGTCAACCTGGCGCATCCAGGAGATCACGCCCAACGCCGTCTACGTCACCCCGGCGCCGGGCCTGCCTGGGCGTTTGCCGTTTTGGAAGGGCGACTCGCCGGCCCGGCCGGCCGAGTTGGGGGAGGCGATCGGCCAGTTCATCCGCCTAACGGCGGCCCTGGAGCCGGTCGCGGCCAAGGCGGCGCTGGTCGGCCGGGGATTGGACGAGTGGGCCGCCGCGAACCTGGTCAACTACCTGGACGACCAGCGCGCCGCCACTGGGTTGCTGCCTGATGACCGCACAATTGTTGTCGAGCAGTTCCCGGACGAGTTGGGCGACACCCGCGTCATGATCCACTCGGTTTGGGGCGGCCGCGTCCACGGCGCCTGGGCGGCCGTCCTGAGCGCCCGCCTGCGCCAGCGCTACGGCCTGGACGCGCAGGTCATGGCCTCGGACGAGGGGATCATGCTGCGCCTGCCGGAGTTGGCCGAGGACGCCCGCCTAGACGTCCTGATCGAGCCCGATGACGTTGGCCCGGCTGTGACCGCCGCCATCGCCGGGACCGCCCACTTCGCCGCCCGGTTCCGCGAGGCCGCCGCCCGCGCCTTGGTCCTGCCCCGCAAGGCGCCCGGCCAGCGCCAGCCGCTCTGGCAGCAGCGCCACCGCGCCCAGCAGTTGCTCCAGGTGGCCTCGCAGTTCAACGACTTCCCGGTGGTCATGGAGGCGGTTCGGGAAACCGTCCAGGACGATTTCGACGTGCCCGCCCTGACCGAGTTGATGCGCTCGGTGGCTCAGCGCCGGGTCCGTCTGGTCGAGGTCAAGACCACTTCGGCCTCGCCCTTCGCCAACGCCGTCGCCTTCGGCTACACCGCCCAGTTCCTCTACGACGGCGACGCGCCCCTGGCCGAGCGCCGCGCCGCCGCCCTGTCGCTGGACCCGGCCATGCTCTCGGAGTTGTTGGGCTCGGGTCCGGCCAGTGATTTGGCGGATTTGCTGGACCCGGCGGTGGTTTTGGCCGCCGATGCCGAGTTGTCGCGTTCGGCCCCGGGGCGCCGGGCTACCAGCGCCGAACAGTTGGCGGACCTGCTCAGAGAACTCGGGCCGCTCAGCGCCGCCCGGCTCGACCAGTCGGCGGAGGGCCCGTGGCGGGACTGGGCCCAGGAATTGGCGGCGCCGCGGCGCCTGATCGAGGTGCGGATCGCCGGCCAGGCGCGTTGGGCGGTGGCCGAGGACGCGGCCAGCCTCCGCGACGGCCTGGGGGTGGTCTTGCCGCCCGGCCTGCCAGAAGCCCTGCTCGCCCCGGCGAGCGACCCGCTCGCGGCTTTGACCAGGCGTTATGTTCGCACCCATGGTCCTTTTGAGGCTTCGGACCTGGCCCGCGAGCTCGGTTTGGGCGTGGCCGTGGCGGAACGCGAGTTGGAGGTCTTGGAGCGTCAGGGCGCGGTGGTCCGCGGTCGGCTGCGACCGGCCGAGGCGGGCGGTCGCGGCGGGCCGGACTACTGCGACCCGGGCGTTGTGACCCGGCTGCGTCGCCGCTCGCTGGCCGCCCTGCGCCAGCAGATCGAGCCGGCGCCGGGCCACGCGCTGGGAGCCTTCGCGCCGGTCTGGCACCAGATCGGGCGGCTGCGGGGGGCGGACGGGGTCTTGACCGCCATCGAGGCCTTGGCCGGGGCGGCCGTTCCGGCCTCGGCCGTCGAGTCGCTGATCCTGCCCGGCCGGGTGGTCGATTACGCCCCCGCCATGCTGGACGAGTTGATCAGCGCGGGCGAAGTGGCGTGGGTCGGGCAGGGCAAGACCGCCGCCGCCGATGGGATCATCCGGCTGTTCTCGCTCGGCACCGACGACCGCCTGCTGGCCGATTGCGAGCCGCCGGGCGGCGGGTCGATCGCGGCCCACCTGCTCGAGTCGCTGACCGGCGGCGGGGCCTTTTGGCCGGTCGAGTTGGCCGAGCGGCTGGCCGCCCGCCTAGCGGCGCCGGTCGGTTGGGAGGATCTCAAGGCGGCCCTGTGGGAGTTGGTCTGGGGCGGGGCCGTCACGGCCGACACGTTCGGGCCGCTGCGGGCCTGGCTGTCCGGCGGCAAGACCGCCCACCGGGTCTCGCGCCGACCGCCCCGGCCCAGGTCCCTGACCGGCCGTCGGGCGATGCCGGATGCGGGCGGCCTTGGCCGGGCCGAGGGCGTTCTGGCGGGCCGGGAGGAGGCCCAGTTGGCGGCCCGCTGGGGGATCGCCCCGACCCCGGCGGCGCGGCTGGAGCCGGTGCCGGTCGAGCGGCGGCTGGCCGCCACCGCCTTGGCCCTGTTGGAGCGTCACGGGCTGGTGACGCGCGGCGCGGCCGCCTCGGAGACGACCTTCGCCCAAATCTATCCGCTGCTCAGCGCCATGGAGGAGGCGGGGACCATCCGGCGGGGCTATTTCGTGGAACGGCTCGGGGGCTCGCAGTTCGCTCTGCCGCCGGTGCCGGACCAGCTGCGGGCGGCGGCCGACGCG
>JAIROU010000250.1 GCA_031257375.1 Bifidobacteriaceae bacterium | reverse complement strand
CGGCGCAAACTCCCAAGGCGGCGCCCGCGGCATCGGCGGCAAGGGCGTCGGTTGGCGCTGGGGCCTACTTCGGCCCCTTGGCGGACCCGGCCGATTCCGACGACGTCGACTCGACCAACTCCAAAGAGCCGCCGGGCGTCTCCGGCTACGTGCTGGACTTCGACACCGGCGAGTCCATCGCCGTGACCGGCCTGGGCCTGGTCGGCCGCGCCCCGACGCCCAAGCCCGACCAGACAGTGATCCATCTGGTGGCCATCGCCGACCCGACCCGCTCGGTCTCCAAGACGCACCTCGAGTTTGGCCTCGAAGCCGGCGAGCTGTGGGTGATGGACCGGGGCTCGACCAACGGCTCCAGCCTGCTGCCGCGCGGCGGCGAGATGCGCTGGATCCCGCCCGGCCAGCGGGCGGCCGTCCAGGACGGCGACATGGTCTGCTTCGGCCACCGGTTCTTCACCGTCAAAGGCGGCGGGGCGTGACTGCGGGTTCAGTCGCGGCCGTCGTCTCGTCCGCCCGCACCGACGTGGGGCGCAAGCGCCAAGTCAACGAGGACTCGGTGGTCGCGGCCGACCCGGTTTTCCTGGTCGCCGATGGCATGGGCGGCCACCAGGCCGGCGACGCCGCCAGCCGGACCGTCGTCAACCGCATGAAGGCCTTGGCCGGGCGCCAGGCCACGGTCGAATCCGTCAAACAGGCCCTGGACGCGGCCCGCGCCCAGGTCATGTCCCTGCCCGCGCAGGCGTCCGGCCGCGCCGCCGGGACCACCGTCTCCGGCGTGGTGGTGGTCAGCCAGAACGGGCTGCCCTACTGGCTGGTGGTGAACATCGGCGACTCGCGGACTTACCGCTTGAGCGATGACCGCCTGGAACAGCTGTCGATCGATCACTCGGAGATCCAAGAACTGCTGGCCAAAGGCCAAATCTCGGCCGAACAGGCCAAGACGCACCCCCGGCGCAACGTGGTGACGCGGGCCTTGGGCGGCGGCTTCGCCTACGACCCGGACTACTGGCTGGTGCCGATGGAGCCGCACGACCGCATCCTGATCTGCTCGGACGGCCTGACGGCCGAGGTCCCTGACACCAAGATCGCGGAACTGCTGCGCGCCCACCCCGAGCCGACCGCCGCCACCAACGCCCTGATCCGCGCCGCCCTGGCGGCCGGCGGCAAAGACAATGTGTCGGTCGTGGTGGTCGACGCGCGCGATCTGTTGGGCGGGCCGGAGCAGGAGACCACCCAGGACCGTTTGCCGGCGGTGGTGGACGATGACGACGACACCATTCCCACGGGTGGGCCCCAGTTGGTCGGTGGTCGGCCGTGATCAAGCGTTATCGCGCCGGGACTTGGCTGTGCCTGACCGCTGGCGGCGTCAGCGTTGTGACCGAGGCGGCCCTGGCCGAGGAAGCGGTCGGCGCCCTTTGGCGGGCCGTCCGCGACGGGCTCGGCCTGGCCGAGGTCCTGCAAGTCTTCTTGGCCGATTCGGGCGCGCTCGCCAAACTGCCCGCCTTCGCGGCCGTCTTCACCGACCCGGCCGAGGCGGCTGACGACGAGTCCGTCCAGGTCCATGTGGCCGTGCGCGGCGGCGTCGAGGTCGAGGCCGTGTCCTCCCGCGAGCGGGTCGTGGTGGCCGCCAAACACGCCGCCACCTGGCGCGAGGAACGCCTAGTCGGCGTCCACCGCCTAACCGTGCGGGTCGTGGGCGACCCCCCCGGCCGCGAACTAGAACTAATCAGCGGCACAGTCCTGGCCGCCCAACTATCCCTAAACCCGGGGACGGTCCTTTCGTCTCAAACTGAGGGACAGTCCTTGGGTCCGGGGGAGGCGGTCGAGCCAGAGCCGACGGGCGCTCTCGCTGCTCAGTTGTGGCCGGAGCCGGTGGCTGGGGTCGAGTCCTGGCCAGCCGAGCCGGTGCCGGAGCCGGTGCCGGTGCCGGAGCCGGTGGCTGCGGCCGAGTCCTGGCCAGCCGAGCCGGAGCCGGTGGCGGTGCCGGAGCCGGTGGCGGTGCCGGAGGCGGTGGCTGCGGCCGAGTCCTGGCCAGCCGAGCCGGCGCCGGAGGCGGCCGCCTGGGGGGCCGAGCAGGCGATTGAGGCGGTGCTGGAGCCGGTCGCAGAACCGTGGCCGGTCCCAGAGCCGGAGCCGTGGCCGGTCCCAGAGCCGGAGCCGGTGGCCCCGGCGCCGACAGAGCCGGAAGCGGCGGGCCTGGCGCTGGAACCGGACCCGGCGGCATCGGGCACCGGGTCGGCGCCCCCACTGGCCTACTCACCCTTGGAAGCGGTCGGGAACAGCGAGTTGACGGCCACGGCGGCCTGGCTGGGTCCGCCGGAGGACCTCGAGGCCGAACTGGCGGCGAGCAAACCGGCGGTCGGCGGCGAAACCAACCCGGGCGAGTTCGACGCCCTGTGGGACGAGCCGACCAGGCTGGGCGTGGCCGAACTGGCGGCCGTGCGCCAACTCGAATCGGACGAGGCCGGCGAATCCAAGCCTGCGGCAGGCGCCCCGGCCAACCACGACGACGACCACGACGACTACCACGACGACTACCACGACTACGACCACGACGGCAACACCGTGCTGACCTCGCAGTTGAACCAGCCGCCGGGGGCTGCGGGGGCGGCCGGGGCTGCGGGGGCGGCCGGCCCGGCCGCGCCACCGGCCGCCGGGCGAGACTCGGTCGCCGCGGTCTACGTGCTGGGGCGCGCCTGCGCCCGCTGCGGCCGGGCCAATCCGCCGCGCCTGAGCCAGTGCTCGAACTGCGCCGCCCCCTTGACCGGCGACGCCGTCAAACTGCCCCGCCCCGCCCTGGGCGAGATCCAACTCTCGACCGGCCAGCTGGTGACCCTCGACCGCCCGGTGGTGGTGGGCCGGCGGCCCCGGTCCGCCAAATTCGGCCCCGGCTCGCAGCCGCGCCTGGTCACCGTGCCCAGCCCGGGCCAAGACATCTCCCGCTCGCACCTGATGTTCGAGTTGGAGGAATGGAGCGTGCTGGTGACCGACCTGGGCTCGACCAACGGCACGCTCCTGCGCCGCGCCGGTGAGCCCGACCGCCGGTTGAACGCCAAGGAGCAAGTCCTGGCCAAGAGCGGCGACGTGTTCGACCTGGGCGACTCGATCGAGTTGACGGTCAGGTCCATCCCATGAGCCCGGCCCGCCAGGCCTCGGCGCCGCCGCTGATCGAAGGCTTCGAGCCGATCAGCCTGCTGGGGCAGGGCGGGTTCGCGGACGTGTTCTTGTACCAGCAGCGCACCCCGCGCCGCCGGGTGGCCCTGAAGGTGCTCCTGCCGGAGGTGATTGGCGAGGGCGCGATCGAACGCCTCAACGACGAGGCCGACGCGATGGCCGAACTCTCCGCCCACCCCCACATCGTGACCGTCTACGGCTCGGGCGTCTCGGACGACGGCCGCCCCTTTCTGGCCATGGAGTACTGCCCCAAGCCGTCCCTCAACATCAATTTCCGCTCCACCCACCGCTCGGTCGCCGAAGTCCTGATCGTCGGGGTGCAGATCGCCGGCGCGGTCGAGACCGCCCACCGCGCGGGCATCTACCATCGCGACATCAAACCGGCGAACATCCTGGTCACCCAGTACGACAACCCGGCCCTGACCGATTTCGGGATCGCCGTCAACCTGGCCCAGACCGAGCGCGGCATCGAGGGGCTGTCGGTCCCTTGGTCGCCGCCGGAGGCCTTCGCGGCCACGCCCTGGGCCGGGCCGCAGTCGGACGTGTGGGGTCTGGCCGCGACCATCTACTCGCTGCTCGCCAAGCGGGCGCCGTTCGAGATCCCCGGCTCCAACAACAAGCCCCACGCCCAGATGGACCGCATCCAGCGGGCGCCGCTGCCGCCGATCGGCCGCCCCGACGTGCCCACCTCGCTCGACCAGGTCTTGGCCACGGCCATGGCCAAGGACCCGGCCGCCCGCTACCCCACGGCCCTCGCCTTCGGCCGAGCCCTGCAAGAGGTCCAGTCCGAGTTGCGCTTCCAGCCGACCCGCCTGGTGATCGAGGACCAGGGCGTCGTCGAGGCCCAAGAGGCCGGCGATGACGACGCCCCGGCCACCCGCTTGCGCAGCCCGCTCCGCATTGACCCGGCCGGGCCGGGCGGCTCGGACGCGGGGGCTTGGCCGACCGGGCAGTCGGGGACCGGTTGGCAGACGGGGGCCGCCGGGCAGACCGGCGCCGATTGGGCGACCGGCGCCGCCGCGCAGACGGGGACCGGTTGGTCGCACGATGCCGCCGGGTCCGGTTGGTCGGCCGACTCCGCCGGGTCCGGTTGGTCGGCCGATGCCGCCGGGTCCGGTTGGTCGCACGATGCCGCCGGGCCGGGTTGGTCGGCCGATGCCGCCGGATCGGCCGGGCCGGGTTGGGCGACCGGGGCCTCCGGGCAGACCGGCGCGGGTTGGTCGGCTGATGGCGCCGGGGCGGGTTGGCCGGCCGATCCCGCCTCTCAGACAGGTGCGGCCGGGCGCTCCGGATCAGGTTGGCCGCCGGGGGCGGGAGCGATCACTTATCCCGGCCAGCCGTCCCACTACCCGGCCCAGGCGGACGGTACGCAAGGCCAGCAACATCAGGCGCAATCGCCGTACCAGGGGGCCTATCCGGCCACCCCGGCGCCGGTGGAATGGACTGGACGGGCCGACGAGGCCCTGGCCCCGGTCGAACGGACGATTCTGCGCGAATCCATCGCGCCCGCCCCGGTCGCTCCGCAGGCGCCCGCCGCCCAGCCAACTCGCCCCGGCCAGCGCCCCGCGGCCGCCCCCGGCCAACGGCCCCCAGCTGCCCGTTCGGCCGGGGCGCCGCCCGGCGCGGCCCAAACCCAACTGGCGGACCGGCCTGAGGCGGGCGCGCGGCATCGGCGGCTTGGCTTGATCGTCGCCGGGTCGGTCGGGCTGGTTCTGGCCGTCCTGGCGGCCTGGCTGGTCTTCGGCCAACCGGACGAGCCGACGCCGGGGGCGGGAGCGGAATCCGGGCCGGCCGTGCCGCAACAGGCCGGGCTGGCCGAGGCCCCCGACCCGGCGGGGCTGACCGGCCGGGTCGACGGCGACCAGGCGCGCTTCACGTGGACCAACCCCGACCCGGCCGAGGGCGACAGCTACGCCTGGGCGCTGCTGGACGCCCTCGGCGAGCCGGGAAAAGTCTTCGCGACCGATCAGGCCGAGGTCGCCGTCCCGGTCGCGAAGGACGGCCGGACCTGCATTGAAGTCTCGATCGTGCGCCAGGACGGTAAGAAGTCGGCCAAAGCGGCCAGGGCTTGCGCCGAGTGAGAACCAAGTCAGAACCAAGTCAGAACCAAGTCAGAACCGAGTCGAGAACCAACCGAGGAAACGAACCGAAAGGAACCGAGAAAGTGGCCGAGCCCCCAGACCAGGCCAGCCCCGACCGCCCCGAGGGCGGGCCGCCGGGCGCCGAGACCGCCCAACCGTCCCAAGCGGTGCTGGAGTTCGACGGCGAGCGCCACCCGCTGCCCAAGGACCGGCCGTTCGTGGTCGGCCGCGAGGGCGATCTGGTGGTCGACGACAATCCGTACCTGCACCGGCGGCTGCTCCAGATCGAGTTCGAGTCCGGCTTTTGGTGGCTGGCGAATGTTGGCGGCCGGATCGCCGCCACCATCTCCGACCCGGCCTCCGGCATGCAAGCCTGGCTGCCGCCGGGCGCGCGGCTGCCGCTGACCTTCGCCAACACGGCGGTCGTGTTCACCGCCGGGCCTTGCACCTATACCCTGACGGTCTGGACCGACACGCCGATCTGGCGCGATTGGACCGGTCAGCGGTCGCTGGGCGGGGTCACCACCCAGGGGGCCATCAGCCTGACCGTCTCGCAGCGGCTGTTGATCGTGGCGCTGGCCGAATCGATGCTGCGGCGCGAGACCGGCTCATCGGCGCCGCTGGTATCCAACGCCGAGGCGGCCCGGCGGCTCGGCTGGACCCAGACGCGGTTCAACCGCAAACTTGACAACGTCTGCGACAAACTCGACCGCCTCGGGGTGGACGGCGTTCGCGGCGGCCCCGGCGACCTGGCCACCGGCCGGCGCGCCCGGCTGGTCGAATACGCCGTCTCAACCGGCCTGGTGACCCCGGTCGACCTGCAACTGCTCGACCAGCCGGCCGCCGTCGCGGCGGCCGGGGCGGGGACGGCGGGGGACGACTAACTGTGCACATAAAACTGACCCTGGTCAACTCCGGCGGCCGCCAGGCCGACCTGCGCGTCACGGCCGACGCCACCGCCACGGTTGGCGACGTGGCGGCGGCCCTGGCGGCGAACGATCCAGAGCGCGGCGGCGGCCCGCCGCCGCTGGTCACCCTTGGCGTCCACCGGCCGGCCGGCCAGGGCGTCGACATCCTCGCCTCCAACGCCGAATTGCAGGACGTCTCCCTGCGCTCCGGCTCGCTGGTCGAATTGGTGGCCGAATCGGCCGCCTACGTGGGCGGCCTGGGCGGCCGCGGCCCGGCCGCCGCCCTGGTCAGGGTCCTCGCCGGGCCGGACGCCGGGCGCGAGTTCCAACTCCCGGTCGGGACCAGCTACATTGGCCGGGCGCCGGATTCGGACGTCCGCCTGACCGATCCGATGGTCTCCGGGCGGCACGCCCGGATAGTCGTCGGGGCGGCCCTGGAGATAGTCGACCTGAACTCCGCCAACGGCATCATCCTGGCCGATCAGCAGGTCAGCCGTGTGGCCGTGACGCCGACCGACGAGATTCTGCTTGGCACAACGGTGATCTCGATCATGCCGCTGCGCCAAACCTCGGCCGGCGGGACGATGGGTCCGGCGGTCGAGTTCAACCGCTCGCCCAGGGTGGTCACGCGGATGGACAAGACCAAGGTCCCGGCCCCCAAGCCGCCCGCCCGCCAGCGGCCTAACCGCTTCCCCTACCTGGCCATGGTGGCGCCGCTGCTGATGGGCGGGATCATGTTCGCCTTCACCAAATCGGCCATGTCGGTGGTGTTCGTGGCGCTCAGCCCCATCTTGATGATCGGCACCTATGTCGACCAGTTGATCACCTCCCGGCGCGAGTTCAAGGCGGCCTTGAAACAATTCCTGGCCAGCGCCGAAGCGACGTCCGAGTCGATCGACCAGTTGCACGCCATGGAGCGCTCGATCCGGCGCTCGCGGGCGCCTTCGGTCACCGAGTGCGTCGGCGCCGCCCGCCAGCTGGGACCGCTGCTGTGGTCCCACCGCCTGGAATCGCCGGACTTCTTGGGCGTACGGTTGGGCCTGGGCTCCAGCCCCTCGCTCTGCTACATCGAGCTGCCCTCGGAGAACGAGACCACCCCGGAATGTTGGTCGCGGCTGCAAGAACTGGTCGTCAAATGCTCCGTCCTGGACGGCGCGCCGATCATCGCCAACCTGCGTCAGTCCGGCTCGATCGGCGTGGCCGGGCCGTGGGGCATGGCCGATTCGATCGCCCGCGGCCTGGTCTGGCAGTTGGTCGCGCTGCACTCGCCGTCCGAGTTGGTGGTGACCTCGATGATGTCCCGCCGGGCCTTGGATGGCTGGCATTGGCTCCAGTGGCTGCCGCACACGTCCTCGCCGCACAGCCCGCTGGGCGGCGACCACCTGGCGGTCGGCCCGGCCGGCGGGGCGGCGCTGTTGGCCCGGTTGGAGGAATTGATCTCCGAGCGGGCTTCCGGGATGGCGAAGTCGGCCCGCTTCCCGGCCCTGCGCGGGCCGGTCAAGCCGGACGCGGACGCGGGGACCGAGCCGGTGGCGCCGGCCGTCGTCTTGGTGGTGTCCGATGACGCGCCGGTCGACCGGGGCAGGCTCACCAGGGTGGTGGAGCAAGGCCCGGACGTGGGGGTCCACGTGGTCTGGGTGGCCCCGAGAGCCGAGGCCCTGCCCGGGGCTTGCCGCGACTTCGTCATCACCACCGAGGATTTGGAGCACGGCACGGCCGGCCAGGTCCGCCTCGGCCTGCTCAGCTTCCCGGTGGTCTGCGAGCGCCTGGAGGCGCCCGAGGCTACCGCCCTGGCCCGGGCGATGGCGCCGCTGGTCGACGTGGGCGCGCCGATCGAGGACGATTCGGACCTGCCCCGGTCGCTGCAATACCTCTCCTTGTCCGGGCCGGAGTTGGCCGAATCCCCGAACGCCGTGCTCGAGCGATGGCAGCAGACTTTGTCGATCAACGACCGCTCCGGGGCCGGCCCGAAGCGTCGGCGCAAGGCCGGCGGCCTGCGGGCCTTGGTCGGCCAGAGCGCCCAGGGACCGCTCTGGCTGGACCTGCGCGCCCAGGGGCCGCACGCCCTGGTCGGCGGCACCACCGGGGCCGGTAAGTCGGAGTTCTTGCAGGCCTGGGTGCTGGGCATGGCCTCGGCCTATTCGCCGGACCGGGTGACCTTCTTGTTCGTCGACTACAAGGGCGGCTCCGCCTTCGCCGATTGCGTCAAACTGCCGCACTGCGTCGGCTTGGTGACGGACCTCTCGCCGCACCTGGTGCGCCGCGCGCTGACCTCCCTGCGGGCCGAGTTGCGCTACCGCGAGCACCTGCTGAACCAGAAGAAGGTCAAGGACCTGTTGGAGTTGGAGCGGACCGGCGACCCGGCCTGCCCGCCGTCGCTGCTGATCATCGTCGACGAGTTCGCCGCCCTGGTCCAAGAGGTGCCGGAGTTCGTCGACGGCGTGATCGACGTGGCCCAGCGGGGGCGCTCGCTCGGCCTGCACCTGATCTTGGCCACCCAGCGCCCGGCCGGCGTCATCAAGGACAACCTGCGGGCCAACACCAACCTCAGGATCGCCCTGCGGATGGCGGACGAGGACGATTCCCAAGACGTGCTCGGCCTGCCGATGGCGGCCCACTTCGACCCGGCCATCCCCGGCCGGGCGGCCGCCAAGACCGGCCCGGGGCGGATCACCGCCTTCCAGACCGGTTACGTTGGCGGCTGGACCACCAACGAGCCGGAACGCGCGGCCATCGACATCGCCCAAATCGACTTCGGCACCATCGGGACCTGGGAGGCCCCGGAAAGCCCCGAGGCGGTCGCCCCGGCCGATCCGGGACCCACCGACATAGCCCGAATGGTCCGCACGGCTGCGGCGGCGGCATCGGCGGCCGCCATCCCGGTCCCGCGCAAACCCTGGCTGGACACCTTGGCCCCGGCCTACGAGTTGGCCAAGTTCACCGAATTCCGCGACGACGAGCACCTGCTGCTCGGCGTCATGGACGACCCGGCCAACCAGAGCCAGCCGGTCGTCTACTACCAGCCGGACCAGGACGGCAACCTGGCCATCCTGGGCGGCGGCGGGTCGGGCAAGAGCACGGCGCTGCGCACCATCGCCCTTTCGGCGGTGACCTCGACCCGGCACGGCGGCCCGGTCTTCGTCTACGGCATCGACTTCGGCGCCGGCGGCCTGCGCATGCTGGAGGAGTTGCCTCACGTCGGCGCCGTAATCTCCGGCGATGACGAGGAGCGGGTGACGCGCCTGCTGCGGACTCTGCGCGGCATAGTTGACGCCCGCGCCGTCCAATTCGGCAAGGTCAACGCCTCCTCGATCGTTGATTACCGGCGCCTGGCCGGCGCGCCCGATGAGCCGCGCATCATCTTGATGATCGACGGCATGGGCGCCTTCCGCGAGGATTACGAGTACACCAACCTGTCGCGCTGGTTCACCGTCTTCGCCCAGATCGCGGCCGACGGCCGCCCCCTCGGCGTCCACGTCGTCATGACCGGGGACCGGCCCAACGCCATCCCGCCGTCGATCAGCTCGACCATCCAGCGGCGGATCGTCCTGCGCCTGGCGACCGAGGACGACTACCTGATGCTGAACGCCCCCAAGGACGTGCTGACCCCGGCCTCGCCGCCGGGCCGGGCCATCCTGGACGGCAACGAGCTCCAGTTCGCCGTGCTCGGCGGCGACTCCAATGTGGCCGTCCAAGCCCGCCACATCCACGGCCTGGCGGCCGCCGCCCGCCGCCGCGGGGCCTTGCAGGCCCCGCCCATCGCCAAGCTGACCGACCTGGTGTCCCTGTCCGAGCTCCCAGCCGTCGATGCCGCCGGCCGCCCGGCCATCGGCCTGGACGACGAGACCCTGGCCCCGCTGGGCTTTGACCCGACCGGCACGCTGCTCGTCTCCGGCCCGCCCGGCGCCGGTCGCACCAACGCCCTGCTGGTCCTGGCCGGGGCCGTCAAACGGGCTGCCCCGGCCGTCAAACTGGTCCTGGTCACCCCCCGCCGCTCGGGCCTGGAGCCCCAACTGGCCTGGGACGCCATCGCCCGCGGCCCCGACCAGGCGACCGAGGTGGCCGAGGCCCTGACGGCCGCCTGGGACCGCGACGACGCCCCTCTCGGCGGCTACGCCGTCTTCATCGAATCGGTGGCCGAGTTCTCCAACTCCCTGGCCGAGATGGCCCTGGAATCCCTGATCAAAGCCGCCACCCGAACCGAGCAACTAATCGTCGGCGAATCGGAGTCCTCAACCTGGTCCCAGGCCTACACCCTGGCGAAGCCCTTCAAAGCCGGCCGCAAGGGCCTTTTGCTGATTCCGGGCGAGATGGACGGCGAGGCCTTGGTGGGCTTGGCCCTGCCCCGTGTCCGCCAGGCCGATTTCCCGCCCGGCCGTGGCTTCCTGGCCGCCGCGGGCGTTTACCGCAAGGTCCAGGTGGCCCTTTACCAATGACCCGCCCAATGTTCCGCCGCCCGCGCGAAACGCCTGGTCAGGGCCTCGCGCTCATGGGGATTTCTCCCCATTGCGCGGCTTTTGGGAACCCTCTAGATTGATTACCGCAAGCCAACCGGAGCCCCGGTTCCAGTTGGGGACAAACACCAACAATGCCAATCCAATTGGCACCAACCGAAAGGAAGATCAAGATGGCCGTTTGGGGTCTCGACGTTGCGCAAGTCCGCGCTCTCGCGAAGGCTATGACTACTCAAGCCAACTACATCACGAACACTCTCATCCCGACCGTCAACAGGGTGCTGGCTGGCACCCAGTGGGTGGGCCCGGATGCCACCCAGTTCCGGAACGACTGGAGCGGCCCCTTGTCGACCCATTTGCGGAACGTGGCTACTGAGCTGACGCGCTATGCGGGCATCGCCAACCGCGACGCTGATGCTCAGGAACAGATTTCGAACAGGGTCGGTGGCTGACGGCGGCGACGGTTCTGTGTCCGCCACCAGGTAGAACCAGAACCTTCCCACTTGCCGTGAGTGCGGGGACGGTCTCAAGCCCTTGCTTGGAACCGTCCCCGCCCCTGTGTCAATGGACGCATTGACCCTAGCCGATTCGAGTCTTCAAGGAGCAGGAATAGTGGCTTTGTTCGGGATGGATATCCAGCAGGTCCGGGATATGTCCGGGTCGATGGATCGCGAGGCGGGCGAGATTCAGGCTGTGTTGGCCGATGTGCGTCGGCAGATGGCGCAGATCCAGTGGATGGGTCCGGACGCCGACCGGTTTCGTGAGCAGTGGCAGGGCCAGCAGCCCCGCCTGAGCCAGATCGTTGAGTCGCTGCGCAACACGGCCCGGCAGGCCCGCGAGCACGCTCAGCGCCAGGACGACGTTTCGCGCCACTGATGGCGCCCGCAGCGGTGAGAGGATGACTTCGGGGTGAGCGCTCAAGGGATGTACGGCGCCGATGTGGCGCAGCTCAAGCAATTGGCCGGCGTCCTGGAAAGGGCGGCCGACCGTCTGGACAATTCCAGGGTCAAGGTGACCGACGGCATCAAAGTCGCGGCCTGGATCGGACCGGTGGCCGTCCGCTTCCGCCTGACCTGGGACTCGACCTATCGGCCCAATCTCCAATCAGCCGCGGACCTGCTGCGCGGCAACGCCAAGACCCTCCGCTCTAACGCCGAAGAACAAGACCAGGCCTCCCGAGCCCACGGCGGCGCGTCATCCGGCGGATCACCTGGTGGATCGTCTGGCGGCTCGGGCGAGGACTCTGACTGGGTTCAGAACAAGTGGGGTTGGTGGGTCGACCCGAGTTGGGACCAGGCGCGAATGGACCTGACCAAGTGGATTCAGGCGGTCAGCTTCATGGGCGCCGCCGCGGACAATGCCGACATGCCCCACGGCTCGTACCACAAGCTGACCGGTGCCGAGTTGCGAGCGATGGGCATCGACACGGGCGACCTTCATCACCAGGACGGATTCGACGCGGTCATTTACCGCGGCCCGGACGGGCAACTGATCGTGGCGTTTCCAGGAACCGCTGGCACCACAGACTGGTTGACCAACGCCGAGGGCGTGGTCGTATGCACGACTCAGGACGCGAGGGCCATCAATCTGGCACTGCACTTGCAGCAGGCGAATCCGGATGCTGAGCTTATGCTGGTGGGTCATTCCCACGGCGGCCGCTTGGCCGCGCTGGCTTCCATCGCCACTGGCGCAGAGGCGGTGACCTTGAACGCCGAGGGGACCTCAACTGCGGCCAGGCGTTTGGCCGCCGCAAGTGGAGGAAGGTCAGTGGACGGAGCGGCCGAAAGAGTGACCTCGCTTGAGGTCGAAGGCGAAATCTTGAGTACCGGTGAAAGAATGACCCCTATCCATGACCCATTCGGCAAGAGGGTGACCTTGCCCTACGAGCGTTCCCTGTTGGACGAGGTAACCGATCCGCTGCACCTCGAGGGGCATGAAATCAACTCTGCCAAATCGGGCCTCGGCCACCTAATCAGCGAATGGGCCCGGCGGCACTAAACCCGGGGACGGACCTTTCGTCTCAAACTTGGGGACACACCATGCGCTTGGACATTGGAATGCCCGTTCCGGATCCGCGAACCTTGGTCGGGGACGATGTTAGTGGTAGGTGGAGAGGAGCAGCGAGGATGGCCTCTGATGGCGCCCGCGGCGGTGGGAGGATGACTTCGGCGTGAGCGCTCAGGGGATGTACGGCGCCGATGTGGCGCAACTCAAGCAATTGGCCGGCGTCCTGGAAAAGGCGGCCGACCGTCTGGACAACTCCAGGGTCAAGGTGACCGATGGCATCAAAGTGGCGGCCTGGATCGGACCGGTGGCGGTCCGCTTCCGCCTGACCTGGGACTCGACCTATCGGCCCAATCTCCGATCGGCGGCGGACCTGCTGCGCGCCAACGCCAAGACCCTCCGCTCCAACGCCGAAGACCAGGACCAGGCCTCCCGCTCCGGCGGCGGCGCCTCTTCCGGTGGATCGTCTGGCGGCTCGGGCGAGGACTCTGACTGGGTTCAGAACAAGTGGGGTTGGTGGGTTGACCCGGAATCGGATGTGGTGAAGATGCACATGACCATATGGCTCCAAGCGCTGAGCATCCTGGACGGCGCTGGCCAGGACAAGAACGCCATCGGTGTGTATGAGAGATTGAGCAGTGCTGACTTGCGGAGTCTCGGTGTCGATCCGGCTGGTCTTCACACCGCCAACGGCTTCGACGCGGTTATCTACGGCGGCCCGGATGGGCAACTGATTGTCGCTTTTCCGGGGAGCACCAGCGTCCAGGACTGGCAAGCCAACATCGCAGGGGCGCAGGCGTCCGGATACACCCGCCAGGACGCGCAGGCGATCAAATTGGCGTTACAGCTTCAAGAGGCAAACCCGGAGGCAGAACTCATGTTTGTCGGCCATTCCCACGGTGGCCGGCTGGCGGCGCTGGCCAGCATCGCCACTGGCGCAGACGCGGTCACGGCGAACGCTGAGGGACCTTCTGAGGCGGCCATCGCGGCAGCGGTCAAAGCGGGAGGACAGTCGCTGGATGACGCGGAGCTCAGGGTCATCTCTGTAGAGGTGGCGGGGGACGTCCTGACTGCCGGTCAACGAGCGTCTTCTTTGCATGATCCATTCGGCCAAAGGTTGAAAGTCCCTTATGACCGCGCCCTCCTGGACGAGTATTTTGATCCGGCGGGCCTTGAGTTTCACAGCGTCGGCGCGGCCAAGACCGGACTCGGCCAACTGCTCATCAACTGGAATAGGAGCCACTGACCGCCGATACCCCGCCCGGCACACGTGGGCTGTGATCCGCGCCCTGGCGGCGGGATCCGGCGACGGTGTTGGGGGCTGTGTGGTGGATCCTAAATCCCGCAGGTCTTGACTGTATACGGGATGTCGGGGTCATCCCGCCGCGTGGGCCTTTAGTCCTTCTTCGGTGAGGTCGAGGGCTTCGAGGATGTCGCGTTGGAGTTTGGTGGCGGGGTTGATGAGTCGGCGCCCGGTGGAGGCGTCGACGATTTTGATCTTGTCCATGTCGGCGAGGACGTCCTTCTTCGACGCTGACTGTTTGGAGGCTTTGAGGACGGGGCCGACTTTGGCTTGGATCTGGCTGACGGCGATCAGGGAGATGAACGCGCAGAACATCTTCCCCGCGGTGGTCTCGTCGGAGTGGGTGCGCAGGCGTTTCATGTCGGTGTGGTTCTTCAGGTCGTCGAACGCCTTCTCGATGGCGTCTTTGCGGCGGTAGACGGCGAGGATCTCTTTGGAGGGAAGGTCGGTGCTGGTCAGGACGCAGAAGAACCCGGCGTCGCGGCCGGCGGCGGTGATCTTGTCCCAGTCTCTTTCGAAGGCGAAGCTCCCGTCTTCGGCGAGGGTGATGGTGAAGTGGCGGCGATAGTGTTTGGCCTGCTTGGCGGTGAGCTGGGCGAGTTGGGCGAGCTGGTCTTCTTCGGCCTCGACGGCGCGGGTGAGTTCGGAGCGGCGCTGCTCGCGCAGGACCGGGTCGTGGAAGACGTGCAGGGTGGCCGGCTGGCCCCAGAAGACGCCTTTGACGGCTTTGGCGTAGACGCCTCCTGGGAGCCGGTTCGGCATCTCGGCGATGGCGTCGCGGACTTGTTCGACGGCTTGGCGGGCGGTCTTGTGGCGGGATTCCACCCCGAGGATGTAAGGCAGTTTGTGGCGGCGCATGTGGCCGATGTTCGCGGTGGACGCGAACCCGCGGTCCATCACGAAGGTGGCGTGTTTCACACCGAGGTCCTTGTTGTAGGCCATCATCGAGGCCAGGTGCGACTTGTCGACGATCGAGCCGGGGTAGGTGGTGTAGAACACTGGCAGGCCGGTCGCCTGGTCGAGGTAGCAGCCGAGGTTGATCTGGGGGAGTCTGTCGCCGTCCCGGTTGTGCCCCCACTCCGCGTCGCCGACGCCCTCGGCGCAGGTGGAGAACGAGGTCACGTCGTAGGCGAGGTAGCGGGGGCCGTCCTGGCGTGCCGCCCAGGCGCGGAAGAACGCCATCTTGTCGGCGTGGCTGATCGACGCGAACAGGCGGGACGCGGCCCTCGGGTCGACCTTGACCTGCCCGGACAGGGTCGAGGTCTCCTGCCAGTCGGTGATCCCGTCGATGACGTTGCCGCGGCGGGCCATGTAGGAGGCGACCGTCTCCACGCCGGCCGCCCTGGCCTTCCCCAGCGCCTCTTCGAGCATCCCGGACACGCCGAGCCCCTCCAGGGTCTTGGCGAGAAGGAACGACGCCCCGATAGACCGGACCGCGTCCGGTCTGGGCAGGGTCTCTACTGCCCCCTCGGGGTACGCCTCCCAGTAGTAGTCGTTCGGGATCAGCATCCCCGAGGCGGCGTCGAGCCGGCCGATCGACTTGCAGTCGTTGGTCGGCTGGCCCTTCTGGTTGCGGTAGGTCCTGAGGACTTTGTACACGTAGGGCCGCTTCGGGTTGTGGCTGACGATGATCCCCCGCTCTGGGAGGGGGACTTTGATCCTGGTTGACAGCGCCACGGCCGCGTCCTTTCACCCTTGATGTATACAGTTATACTACCGTATACGATTCGGGGTGTCTAGGCGACACGCCGGTGATTCGGGAATCAATCCGCAGGAGTGTGGGCAGGGCCGCGATACAGCCGCGGCCTGCGGGTTCGGGGGCCGCTGTCCGGCGGCGCCGCCACGACAGGCACAACGAGGCCGGGCTTCAGCCGACCCGTATATGGTCAATACCTGCGGGATTTAGGTTGGACTTTAGGAGACGCTCGAACAAACCGGAGTTGACCTGCCGCTCCAGTTCCCGGCCTGTCCAGGCGTTGTGGACGGCTTCAAGCTCGTAGTACTCGCGTTCGTCGTGATCTTCTATGGCCATCAGCGTGCGGTACTGGTACCAGCTCAATTCGGCCCGCACTGCGGTCCAAATCGGGTAGACGCGATAGAACTGACGCGCTCGACGAAGTTGGCGCGGAGTGAACCCGCTGCCGAACTCGGGTTCTATAGTCTTGGCCAACTCGTCGATCAACTGGGTGCCGTACTCTGCGCGGTCCTCCCCGCCTTGTTCCTCCTCGACGATGCGTTCGCCGATCTGCCAGTACATGGTCACTCGATGGAAGTCCACACTCCGTATGGCTTTCCCTCTCGCCGCGAGGATGATCGCGCGCACGTCTTCAAGGAGCTGCGCTGACACCCAACCTCCGTCGGGTCGCGAAGGCACCAGATCGGTCATGTCGCGTCCTTCATGGTTCAGGTGTCACGCTCCAGCCGAGGTCCGACGCGACATCGACGGGGCACGGAGGCCCCCGCGGGCAGTCCAAGTATCCCCCACACGCACTCCAGTTGTCGGCGTCATTGGCCGAATCAACAGTGCGCGGCGGACATGGCGCAGATTTGGTCCGCGCTGCGGTCCGAATCCCGACCCCCGCCTATCTGGAGCACGTCACTACCGAAGCCGTCGCGCGCCTGGGGCATGATCGAAGGCGCCCAGGTAGATGTCCGCCAAGCGGGGGATCGTTCGGCGATGGGTCGAACCCGGAATGTTCCCAGAATTGAACCCGGGGACGGTCCTTTCGTCTCAGACTTTGGGACACACCATCTGCCCGGACGATAGGCGCGTGGCGTTGTCCCGCAGGGGATACAAGCGCTCCCGCAAACTCGGAAAGGACACGCCGCTGTTGGCGGAAGTGAACCGTCGTCGTCAAGATCGCCAGCTCTCGGCCGCGCAACCTCCACATGGGCCACTACACTCGTCTACGTGGTAGTCCCGACCAATGTCCGTATCCCCGAGGACGTCGACGCCGCCTTGCGGGCCTATTCGGCCGCCGTGAGCGTGAGCCGTTCCGCCCTGCTGGTGAGGGCCTTGCGCGAGTGGCTTGAAATGCAGAAGCACCCCCGGATTAGGTTCGCGCCGGGGGCCACCGGCGAGCGGCGGGCCGCCCTGGTGGACGGACCCGAGGTCTGGAGCGTGGCCGAGTCTTGGCTTCAGCATCCCCCGGAGGTGAGGTCGGTGGCGTCGGTGGCCGATGCGGTCGGCCTTGCGGAGCTTCAAGTCGAGGCCGCGCTGGCCTACTGGGCGGACCACCGGGCTGAAATCGACGGCCTACTGGGGCGCATCCACGCCGCGCAGGACGCGGCGCTGGCCGAGTGGGAAGGTAGCCGGGCCTTCGACCGGCCGCAATGACCGCGGGGCGGCCGGTCAGGCTGCTGCTGGACGAGCACTACCCGCCTTGGCTGGCGCGTCGTCTGCGTGAGGGCGGAGTTGACGCCGTGGCGGTTCTTGAGCCGACTGTCGCCCTGGCGGGCGCGCCCGACGCCGAAATCCTGCGGGTGGCCGCCCATTTGGGGCGCGTGGTGGTGACGGAGGACGTGACCACGTTCGGCGGCGCCATCGAGTCAGTGCCCGGACACTGTGGCGTGGTCTATTGCCACCCGGCCCGGTTCAGCCGCACCCGCCCGGGCCTGGCGCGCCTCGCGGACGCGCTGGCCGCACTTGCCGCAACCCCGCCGCCGGGCCTCGGCGCGCTGCCACTGGTCTGGTGGCTGGACACCCCAGCCAACTGAGACTCCGGCCGTCAGGCCCGGTCACCGGTCCCCAACCAGCCCTCGGGGGCGGGCGGTCGCGTCATGGCACACCCCGGCCATCGCCAGGCGGCCGTCTTCCTCGGCCAAACGGGCCAACCCGGGGGAGGAGGTCCCCTTTTGTCTCAGATTCGGGGACACGCCATCCGTCCGGACATAGGCGCGGGCGGTCCCCGGCCAACCGCCTGGCCGTCAGCGGGGCTGGGGACTGCGCGGTCGGCATCGTCCAAAGGGGCCGTAAACTCGGGGGACGGTCTTTTCGTCTCAAGCTTGGGGACGGACCATATGTCCGGATCCGCAGATCTGGCCGTCGGGGCCGGTGGCGGGGTCGGTGGCCCGTGCCGTCGGCCTTTCGGAGGTTGAAGCCGATGCCGCGCCGGCCGCGTGGGAAGGCCGCCGCGTCACGCTCACCGTCAAAGACCGGTCAAGGCGGCGTCCGCCGCGATGGCGGCGACGCCCGGCCGCACGGGGCGGGCCAGCCAAGATGGGAAGATTGGGGATAATAGCCGCGCAGCGAAGGAGTGACGTGCCCCCAAGAAGGACAACGCAGCAGAACGCCAAGCCGTTGGAGGTTGCCTGGTGAAGCCCTTCTTCGAGATGCAGGACGCCTGGGTGGACAAGGTCGGCGAGATCTACGCGGCGTTGGAGCGCGTCAGGATCTCCGAGGAGCGCAACCCGAACAAGCTGCTTTTGCGCGAGCGGAGCCGCATCAATTCCGTCCATGCGACCACCGCCATCGAGGGGAACCGCCTCAGCCCGGGAGACGTCGCGGGTCTGATCAGCGGCGCGGCGGTGTTCGGACCGCCCAGAGACATTCTGGAAGTGCGGAACGCGCACGCGGCGTACGAGGCGCTGGACAGCCTCGACCCCTACTCCGTCGAATCGTTCCTGCGGGCGCACGGTCTGCTGACCAACGGCCTGGTCGCCGAAGCGGGAGCTTTCCGCACGGTCGACGTGGAGGTGGTGCGCGCGGACGGCGAGGTCCTGCACACTGGAGCCGATCCGGAGATTGTGCCGCGAGCGGTCGGGCAGTTGCTCGAATGGGCTGGGCAGACCGAGGCCAATCCGCTCATAGCCAGCAGCGCCGCGCATTTCATGATCGAGTACATCCATCCATTCCGCGACGGCAACGGCCGGATGGGCCGGTTGTGGCAAACCTTGATGCTGAGCCGATGGAACGAGTTGTTCGCTTGGATGCCCACCGAGACGTTGATCCAAGACAACCAACTCGGCTACTACCAGGCGCTCCAGTCTTCCCACAACGGGCGCGTCGAGGCTTCGCCGTTCATCTCGTACATGCTTGGCATCATCGAGCAGGCGTTGAACCAATACCGGACGGCCGTGGAAAGCCGTCCGCCGACCATTGACGGCGGTGTCGGTGCAAATGTCGGTGTAAATGTCGGTGCAAATGTCGGTGCAAATGTCGGTGTATCTGGCTTGGATGCCGCCATCCTGAAGGCTTTGACCGAGAACCCCAGGCTCGCCAGCCCGGCTCTGGGAGAAGCCCTCGGCAAGAGTGCCCGAACCATCGAGCGCCGCCTGGCAAAGCTCAAGGCCGCCGGTCTGCTGGAGCGAGTTGGTTCGGACAAGACGGGAAGCTGGCGCGTGGCGCCGTAAGGGGCCGGCTGGGTAACGGCCATCGCCGCAAGGACGAGTTCGGCGACCGGCGCCACCCGCACGCGGGTCCCAGTCGCGGGCCGAGCAGATCGGTCCGCAGATCTGGCCGCCGTGGGCGATGGGAGGGGTCGGCGCTCGCATCCGCCCAGGCTATGGCCGCGCGGCCGGCAGGTCGGCCAGTCTGATCGCCAGCAGCAGGGGATTGTTTGGTGAGGGGTCGAATCCAAGATGCTCCCAGAGTTGGGCGGCTGGTTGGGAGGCGGCGTGGACGATCAGGCAGCGGACCGCGATCAGGTCGGCGGCCGCGGCGACGCGGAGGGCCGCGTCGCGGACGAGTGCGCGGCCCAGGCCGGCGCCTTGGAGGCGGCGGTCCACGGCTAGGCGGCCGAGCAGCGCCGCCGGGATCGGATCGGGCGTGTTGCGCCGAATGCGTCCCGGCGTGTCGCGCGCGGCCACGCAAGCGGCCGCGCCGAGTTGGCCACGAACCAGAACCCGCCCCGGCCAGGAGCGCCACCACCCAGCTTCACATAACCGAAGACTTCACATCAGACCGGATCGGCGGATGGGTAGTTGTCCCCATTGCGCCGCGTCGGCGCGGCTGGGATGGTTTTGAGTGGTTGTGTTCTGATGATGTGTTCAGGGGGTGTCGGCGGGTGGGGGGTTGGATGGCGTGGTTGGGGCGGCGCCGGGCGGCGGCCTCGGCGGCGGCGGTGGCTTTGGCGGCATCGGGCCTGCTGGTGTTGGCCTGGCTGCGGCCGGGTTTCGCGATCGCGGACGTGGATTTGAACGATTCCGGCGTGTGGGTGTCCAAGCCGGTCGGCCAGCTGCTCGGGCGGATGAACGTGGACGCCGGGGACCTGGACGGGTCCTTGTTCACCGAGTCGTCGGACTTCGACGTGGCCCAGGACGG
>JAIROU010000230.1 GCA_031257375.1 Bifidobacteriaceae bacterium | reverse complement strand
GGAGCAGGCCGGATCGGAGCGGGCGGCCTACGGGGCGGAAACGATGGAGCGGCTGGCCGCTGACCTGACCAGCCGCTTTGGGCGCGGCTACTCGATCCAGAACCTGTACCTGATGAGGCAGTTCCGCTTGGCCTGGCCGCCTGACCGCATTCTCCAATCATCGGTTGGAGAATCTGCCCCTATCCAGATTCTCGAATCAGCGATTGGAGAATCTGCCGCCCTGCCCGTTCCTGGGTTTGCTTCCCCTCCCACGTTGGATTCGCCGGTGTGGGCGAAGTTGTTCCCGCTGCCGTGGACCGCCTATGTGCGCCTGATGGCGGTCAAGAACGACTTCGCCAGGCGGTTCTACGAGACTGAGGCGCTGCGCAACGGCTGGACCATCGCGCTTGGTTTTTGGGGAATCGGGGGTTTTCAGGGGGGCGGGTTGATGGCTTGTCTGTGGGCAGGTCGGGCCAGTTCTCTCGGGCTTGGGCGGCGGCTAGGGCGAGGCCGCGCAGCTAGTCGACCAGGGCGGTCAGGCGCCGGTCGTTGGCGGTCCATTCGGTGTAGTCGCCGGCCTGGTCGGGGTGTAGTTGTTTGGTGACGGTCTTGCCTGTGACCTGGCGGAACGGTGGCGGCCCCGCCCGATCAGCAACTCCAGCTGCGCCTCCGACACTCCATCGCCGCCCTGGATCGCGCCGCCCAAAGACTCCAAACCAGCCCCGGCCCAGCGGCCCGCCGCGCGAGCCCCGGCCGGCCCCCGAAACAGGCGCCGGCCCGAACCCCCAGCCCGCGCCTAACCGCCGCAGGCATACGTCCCATAAACAACATCCGACACCACCGGCTCCCCGCCGGCCACGCCCGCCGCCAACGCCAACACCCCGCCCTGAGACAAACTCGCGGTCAACGTGTTGAACGACGCCGTCGCCGTCCTCCCCGGGGCGACCGACGCGAACGACTTCGACCCGAACGGACCCGACAACGCCAACGACACCGGCTCCACATCCTCGTCGTTGACCACCGTCACCGCCAAGTACACCCGCCCCGCCGCGCACTTGAACGCCACCGACGACGACACATCCGGGCCAGACAGCTCCAAACCGTTGATCGCGGACCGAAGCGCCAACACGGCGCCGTCCACCTGCTCCTGGGTCGCGGCATCGTCCCCCGAAACCACATCGGCGGCCGACAACGCCGACTGCAACGCCGCCCACGAGGCGAGCGTGTAATCACCCTCGGTGAAAGCCTCGGCCTCGGCGATCGCGGCCACAAGGGCGGCCTTGTTCGCCGCGGGCACAGACAACCGGTAAAGCTGCCCCTCTCCCCCGGCCAGGTTGAGCGCGAGCTCGTGCGAGGTCAGGGCGACGGGCGTCAACGAGCCGTCTTCCCGCGACACCAGCGTCAGACCGCTGACCGACTCATCGAACGTTAGCGTCACTTCGGCCGCCGTCGGCGTGGTCCCCGAGAACGTGTTGTTCACCACGAACAGGTAGTGCTCTTTGGTGTGGCGGTCCACCAGGTGCGACAGCAGCAGATCCTGGTTGGCGTCCGCCTTGGCGAAGAACGTGCCGGCCGTGAGCGTGCCGTCGGCGTTCGGCGCGGCCAGCGTGGCGGGAGCGGCCTTCTGGCCGTGATTGGCGCCGTTGAAATACACATCTTGGGCGTCCAGATTCATCAGCACCGGCCCCAAGGCGTGGATCTCGGAGTTTAGGGCCTTCAAGTCGTCGAACCGCTCCGACTTGGTGCCGTCAGCCTTCATGACGGCCTCCGTGAAGACCTCCGACCGGTTGGTCGGCTGCCAATAGGTGAAGTAGGCCAGCTGCTTGTAACCGTACGCGAGCGCGGCGTTCGCCTCCCAGGCAATCTCCGCGGCGGTTGGCGCCCGCGAGGGCGTGGAACCGCCGTACCCGACGGCTTGCAGGTAGGTCGCTGTCTTGATCTGGTATTCCAGGCCCAGAGCGCGTATGACTTCCAGGTTGTTGAACCAGGAGCTGAAGCCGATCGTCGCTTTCAGCGGGTACATGTCGTACATCAGGTAGTCGGGCGCAGACCAATCAGAGCGCGTCCCGCCGGTGGCCTCAAGCCACGCCCTGACGCTCGTCTGGTTGACTCCGCAAGCGCCCCACGGGCAGAAGTTGTAGTGCGGGTACAACTCCGGCGTGTAGTCGGCCACCGTGTTGAAAGCGGTGGCGTAGTTCGTCGCGGGCATGGCCTCGTCGCACAGCAAGAGACCGCCGACTCCGGGCACGTTCGAGTAGTCGTCGAGGATGGCTTGGACTTGCGCGGACGTGGCGCCGCTCAGCGCGCCGCAGCTGACCCGGCCCTCCGAAACCAAGTACAAGAACCCGTTGTCCGCGGCCAGTTTGGCCATCTCGAGGTTCTCTGGCAAGGACGGGTGCTCGTCGTTGCCCATTATCAGGTCGAGGCCGAAATCGGCGATGGTGGCGTACTGCTCCGGCGTCGTGTAGCCGGGAGACGGCGCCCAGTAGGCCGCGACCAGGATGTCGGAGCCGATGGCGGCCCTCTCCCCGACGGCCACCTCGGTGGAAACAGTTGTGGCGGCATCGGGCGTCTGTCCTGTGACGGTGGCCTGGCCGTCCGCGACGGCGGTGATCCGCCCCTCGGCGTCCACGGTGGCCACCTGGGTGTTGGACGACTCGAACGCCAGCCCGTCGACGCCCCTCGCCAAGAACCACGACGTCTCAACGGAGCCGGGGTTCATCGCCAAGGCGGGCTTGGTCGCCGCCGCGCAAGACTGGGTTCCGAAGACCGCGAACTCGGAGATCTGGGCCAGGTAGCCGTCCACTCCGGCGGGGCCGTTGCGCACGTCGACGTGCAGCCGGGCGTAGCGCGCCGACACCGCCGGCGTCAGGGTGGCCCACTGCGGCGAGGTCTGAGGGGCGGTGTTGTCAGCGAACGTCGCGACGGTGTCCCAAGTCACGGCGTCGCCGGAGGTTTGAAGGCGGTATTGCCGCGGGAAATAGGCTGCGTTCGCCCCGGGGCGCGGGTACACGACCAGCCTTTGAAGGTTCGCGGCGCAGCTGAAGTCGTAGGCCAGCCAGGCCGGCTTGGTGGCATCCGCCACCCTCTCGTAGGGATTGGTGGTCCAACCGTCGCCCGCGACCTGCTCGTTTCGGGCGAACTCGGTGGACCAGGTCTCGCCCGGCATCTCGTAGCTGGAGGAGGCTGACACGTAGGCGTCGCGCGCCAGGTTCCAAGTGCCCGCAGGCGCGTATTGGTCGAGCGTCCAGTAGTTGCCGAACACCGCCACCTCGGCCAGTTGCGCCAAGTACCCGTATTCGGCGTCCGAAGTCGCGCTGCTGCGGATGTCGACCCAAAGGCGCACGTGGCGCGCGCTGAGAGAGGTTTGGAAGTCGTAGATTTGCGGCGCGTCGGGCGCGTCCGGGTTGCCCGCCGAAAAGGCGACATCGGCCCAGGTCTGGGCGTCGTCAGAGATCTGAAGGCGGTAGTCGGCCGGGAAATTGGCGCTGTGCGGGAAGACCGCCAGCCGCGCGACGCTTGCCATCGCCCCGAGGTCGTATTGCACCCAGGTCGGCTTTTCGGGGTCTTCCACCTTTGGCAGCGACTGGCTGGACCACCCGGACGCCGACCCAAGGACCTCGTCGTTGAGGTATTGCAGTCCCCAGCCCGCCGCTGGCGCCTCCCTCGTGGATTCCGCGCTGACGGCCGCGCCCTTGGCCAGGTTGACGGTTCCGGCCGGGTTGTACTTCACAATCTCGCCTTGTGCGAACACCGCCACCTCGGCCAGTTGGAGCACGCCGTTCTCCCGCGCGTGGCGCTCGATCACGTCTATGCGGACTGCGCTGGCGGGCACCGCCGGCTCAACCTCGATCACGTCGGGGGAGGTTATGATCCGGCTGGTGATGGCGCTGGAATTGGTGTGGGAGACCTCTGTGGACCAGACCGTCGCGCCGCCGGAATCAAGCAGGCTGACGGTGAACTTCGCCGGGTAGTAGACGCCGTAGAAGTTGCCCTCCCCTCTGGGGAACAACACCACGCTGACCACCTCGGCCTCTTCGGCCAGGTCGAGTTGCACCCAGCCGTGGGCGTCAAGCGCGGTGTCGTTGGCCACCCACAGGTTCACGCCAGCGGTTCCGGTGTTGCCGTCGACCAAGTAGCTCGGCGGCCAAGCGGGTTGATAGTTGTGGGCGGTGACTGTGGCGCCGGGCGCCACGTTCCGGCCGCCGGCGGGCGCCCACGAGTCCACCACCGAATTGTCGCCCGCGGCCAAGGCGGGGGCTTCGAACGCCAACGGGACCAGCCCGGCGCCGAGCGCCAACGCCAAGAACCCGGCGGCCGCCCGCCGCCCGCGTTCGTGCTGCTGCTTCATGTCAAGTGCTCCTTTTCTCCTCATGGATTTCTGCGCCGGGCGAGCTTGCGGCGCCTCGAAGGGCGGCCGGGCTCTGTTTGATCCTCTGTTTGATCCTCTGTTTGATCCGCGTCCAGGCCGCTTGTCTTCCAAGCGCGCCCGGGCGCTTCAGGGCGGAAGCAGTCGCTCCCGCCAAGTCGCTCACCACCGTGCTGGATCTTGGTGATCGCCGTGCGGCCGGCCGGGTCGGCCGGGTCGGCCGGGACGCCGCCGGCGGCCGTTGCCGACGCGATCACGGGGCCACCCCCAGTTGCCGTGCGAGCCAACCGCGCGCGGCGCCGG
>JAIROU010000221.1 GCA_031257375.1 Bifidobacteriaceae bacterium | reverse complement strand
GTTCCCGCCCGCGCTGGCCGGCGCCCCGACACCGGCCGCCCCGTCCCCCGCCGCCCAGCCGCCCGGCGCCCCGACACCCCAGGCCGCGCCCCCGTCCGGCGCCGGCCCGGCGGCATCGGCCCCCCGGCCAAGGCCTGCCCGCCGCTTTGCCCGCGCCAAGAAGGTGGCCGTCGTCTGCGGCGTCATCGCCGGGCTGGCGGGCGTGGCGGCCTTCGGCGGCTTCGCCTTCACCTCTGGCTGGGCGGCCGCCAACCGGGCCGGGAACGCGACCATCAACCACGTCGCCCCCGAGCCGATCATCGTCGCGGTGCCCGAATACGGCCAGCGCTCCGGCGTCCTGATGCCGGACGTGCGCGGGCTGACCGAACAAGACGCCCGCCAAGCCCTGGCCGACGCCGGGGTGCCGGGCGAGATCGTCACCGCCGAGCAGCGCCCGGCGGCAGGGCGGGCCGGAGTGGTGATCCAACAGGCGCCCGTCCAGGGCGCGTCGATCGACTCGACCGCCCAAGTCTTGCTGGTGGTGTCAACCCCGGCCGTGGTCCCGGCGGTGGTCGGCCGGTCCCCGGCCGAGGGGGCGGCCGAGCTGATGGGCATGGGCGTGAGGGTGGTCCAGAAGCGGGTCTACGAGCCCGGCGCGACCCTCGGCCGGATCGTCTCAACAGAGCCCGAGGCGGGCTCCGAACTGCCCGAGGAGATCACCTTCAACGTCGCCGACAGCCCGGCCGAGCTCCAGCTATCGGACAAGAACACGACCGCCGGGTCGTTCTCGGCCCACGCGGACGTCGAGGTCGCGGGCCGAACCTTCTCCCGCTCCATCGACATAACCGGTCGGTTGGAGCCGAGCGTCGCCACCTGGACCCTGGCCGGGAACGGCGTCGAGTTGACCGGCTCGGTGGTGCTGGACGATTACGCCGATGAAGAAGAACAGGCGTTGCTGCAGATCCTCGGCGACGGCCGCGAGCTGTACCGGGGGTTGGTGAACTCGAAGACGCCGGTGGCCCTGCCGACCACCGACCTGACCGGCGTCCAGGCCTTGTCGGTGGTGGTCACGGCTGTCGCCACGGAGGATTCCTCCAGCTATCACTCGGTCTCTATCAGCCTGCTCGACCTGAAAGTCCTGGGCAGCTACGACCAGATCGCGGCCATCCGATGAGCCCGCCCCGCGGCGGCACCCCCAAAGCCCCGAAGCCGCCAAGAGCCGCCAGGCCGCCAAAGGCCCCCCGGCCCGCGAAAGCCCCCAGGGCCACCAGGGCCGCCAAGGCCAACCGGGTCCACCGGCTGCGCCTGACCGTGGTAACGGCCGTGATCGCGGCGCTGGTCACGTCCGCCGCCATGAGCGGCGCCTGGTTCTTGAACGACGGCCCGGCCGAGGCCTACGCCGGCGCCGTCGAGGCGTTGAAGCCGGTCGTCCAAGCCGGCCGGTTCGTCCCCTTGGACGGACCCGAGGGCGCGGCCCGCGACCTGGCGCCAGACCGCCCGGAGGACTTCAGCGCCGCCGAGGCGGCCGCCGGGACCGAAGCCGAGTCCGCCGAGTCGTTCCTGGTCCAGATCGAGGCGACCGCCCCGGAGGCGGCCCGCCTTTGGCTCCAGGCCGGCGCCGAGCCCCGTTCGGCCGCCCCGCTGTTGGTCGCCCTGCCGGCCGCCCGGACGGTTTCGGCCCTCGTCAAGACTGACGCCGAGGGCCGTTTCCAGTTGGTGTCCGATGCCGCCGTCTCAGTTTCGGTCCAGGTCACAGGCGCTTTCACGGCGCCGGGCGAAGACGGGTTGGGACCGGGCGGCACAGCCGCCACCGAGCCCTATCTGGTCCTGGACGCGGGCGGCGAGTCCGGACCGGCGCCGACCGCCGCCAATCCCGCCCTGATCGCCCCGGCCGGGCTGGGCGGGGCGGACGTCGACCGAACGGCCGGGGGCTGGCTGCAGATCACCGCCGAAGGCGACTCCGGCGCCATTCTGGCCGGTCCCAGGGACGCCCTGGTCGAGGTCGCCGCCATCAGCCAGGCCGGCGCCTCGGCGCTGATCCCGACCGGCCTGGACCCGTCCGGCCGCGTCTACGTGGCCGCCAGCGGCCAGATCGACAGCTTGAAGGTGAACCTGGTCGGCTGGACGGCCGGGGCCGCCCCGGACCAGGACGCCTCGGTCTTCGAGGACGGCCTGGTGCTCGGCCCCCTGACCGAGGGGGCGCCCCCGGCCGCCATCCCGGCCGGGGCCGTCAGCGTGTACTCGCTGGCCCTCGACGGCGGCCCGGCCCTGGGCGCCTCGGGGCAGGTCGGAGGCGTCGACCTGGCCGCCCCGGCGACCACGGCGGCCGGCCAGGCGGTGCTGGCGAGCGCGGGCACGGCACAGGGCGCGGCACAGGGCATCTGGTCTGGCTACTTCGCCGGGCGGGCAGACGCCGGCGGCGACGCGCCGAGCGTGACCATCGAATCCCCGGCCCCCGGCAGCCGGATCGACCTGGCGGCCGCGGGCGGCGAGGTGACCTTCAGCGGCACGGTCGAATCCGGCGGCGGGCTCAGCGCCGTCGTCTTGAAACAGGGCGACCGCTACATCGGCGCCGCCAGCCTGAGGCCGGACGGCGACCGCTGGTCGTGGAGCTACCACACGGCCGCGCCGGGCGGGCGGCGGCAGGTGACGGTCGAGGCCGTCACGGCCGGGGGCGTGACCGGGCGGGCGGAGGCCGCTTACGAGTTCGTTGAGCCGGCCCCGGACGCGGTGGTGGTCTCGCCGCGCACGGTGGTGGCCGGGCAGGACTTCGCCGACGCCTTGTCCGATGCCGCCGAGGGGCTTTTGGTGACGGACGCCGGTTTCGACGTGGCAGCCGGGGACATCTTGGTGGTGCCGCCCGGCGATCTGCTTCCGGAGGGCGCATTGGCGCTGGTGGAGGGCGTGGTCCAGGCCGGGTCCGGACTGGCGATCAGCTACCGGCAGGCCAATTTGACCGACGCGATCAGGCAGATCGACCAAGAGATCGAGCGGCTGCCGGTGACGGTCGACCCGGTTCAGGCGGTGGTGGAGGAGTCGCAGCGGCCGTCGGAGCCGGAGCGGTCGCTGTCGCTGGCGGCCGGGGCGTCGGCGGGCGAGGCGTCGGCATCGGCGGCCGTCGGGGAGGAGGCGGACGCGGACTACGCGGCGGCACAGTCGAGCGACGCGACGGCGTCCGCCCCCGGGGCGTCCGCCGCGGCAGCGCCGGTCGACGCGTCGGCCAAGGACGC
>JAIROU010000111.1 GCA_031257375.1 Bifidobacteriaceae bacterium | reverse complement strand
GGCGCCGCCGCCATCCCACCGTTCCGCGTCCCGCCTCCCGCCCCGACGCCGCAACCACCCACACATCCCGGCGAAGCCTCGATAATTCCGGGAGTTTTCGCGACGGCCAGCCGAGGTCGTCGCCATCGGTCAGGGCCAGGCCGCGCTCGACCGCAATGACCACGCCGGGCCGGGCGCGCGGCCGGATCATGGCCGCCACCTGGCTGATGCGCTGGCGTCGAACCTGGCCATCAGGCTGCCACTCCAGCAGATCGCCGGCCAGCATGTCCAACCAGCGCGGCCCCCGCCACCGGGGCGAGTAGGCCGGACCCTCGCCGTGCCCGGCCAGGGCCTCAGTCACCTGTTCAGCGCGCACCGCCGGACCACCCGCCGCCCAACTCCGCCCAGGCGACCGCAGCCCCGACCGCTACCGAAGCCGCCGCATCCCTCAGCCCAAAAGCCGCTCCCGTCGGCCCCAACCGCCCGGCCCGCAAAGCCTGACGAGGACAACAGCGCACCGCTCAAAGCGACTCGACCGCCGCCCGCTCGAGCGCCAGCCCGGCCTGGTAGCGGTCCAGGAAGGCGGCGAAACCGGCCACATCATCCGGGTTCGGCGCGACCACGTCGACGCCGGCGCCGTCGAAGATGACCGAATCCAGGAACTCGGCCAGGCTCAGCTGGTGCTCGGCCGCCTCGAGGTAGCGGGCCAGCAGGGCGATCCCCCAGGCACCGCCCTCGCTGGCCGAGGCGGCCACGCCGACTGGCGCGTCGATGGCCGCCGCCAGCAGGCGCTGGGCGACGCCTCGGGTTTTGAACACCCCGCCGTGGCCGTACATCGCCTCGATCCGCACGTCTTCCCCGGCCAGGACCTTCATCCCGAGCGCGAGCGCGGCGAAGACGGCGTAAATCTGGACGCGGGCGAAGTTCGCCAAGGTCAACCGGCTGTCAGGCGTGCGCACCACCAACGGGCGGCCCTCGGCCAATTCCACAATCGGCTCCCCGGACAGCAAGTTGTAGGCCAGCAGCCCGCCGCCGTCCAGCTCGCCCGCCAGGGCGGCCTGGAACAAAGCCTCAAAGACCCGATCCGGCCCGACCGCCGGCAGCGTCCCCGAACCGGCCAGGGCGTCCGCGAACTCCCCGAACAGCGCCGCCCAGGCGCCCAGCTCGCTGGCGCCGTTGTTGCAGTGGACCATCGCCACCGGGTCTCCGGCCGGGGTCGTCACCAGGTCCAACTCCGGGTGCACCCGCGCCAGCGGCCGGTCCAGCACCACCATGGCGAAGATCGAGGTCCCGACCGAGACGTTGCCAGTCCCAGCCGCGATCGCCCCGGTCGCCACCATGCCGGTGCCGGCGTCCCCCTCCGGCGGGCAGAGCGCTATGCCGGGTTCCAACAAGCCGGACGGGTCGAGCCGGGCGGCCCCCTCGGCCGTCAGCCGACCAGCCTCTTGACCAGCCAGTTTGACCTCCGGCAGGAGCGCCCGCAGCCCCCGCCCGGACCCGGCCGCTCTCGCCGACCCGGCCGGTTCCGCCAGTCCCCCCGACCCCGCCAGTCCCGCCGCTCCCGCCGACCCGGCCGGCTCCGCCAGTCCCCCCGACCCCGCACGCGCGGCCACCAGACCGTCGAAGGCGGCCAGCTTGGCGGCGTCCCAATCCCCGGCCGCCGAGTCGATCGGGAACATCCCGGAGGCGTCCCCCACTCCGATCACCTTGCGCCCGGTCAATTGCCAGTGCACGTAACCGGCCAGCGTGGTCATGAACTCTACGGCCGGGACGTGCTCCTCGCCGTCGAGCATCGCTTGATAATAATGCGCCGCCGACCAGCGCAGCGGGATGTTGAAGTCGAGCAGTTCGGTCAGCGCCGCCGCCGCCGGCCCGGTGTTCGTGTTGCGCCAGGTCCTAAACGGGACCAGCAACTCGCCCGCGTCGTCAAAGGCCAGGTAGCCGTGCATCATGGCGCTGATGCCGATCGCCCGGTACCGCCCGGCCGTCACGCCGTGCCGCTCGCGCAGGTCGCGCGCCAGATCCGCGTAGCAGGCCCGCAGCCCGTCCCAGACCTCGTCCAGGCCGTAGGTCCACAGCCCGTCCCGGTAGTGGTTCTCCCAATCGTGCGCGCCGGTCGCCCAGACCGCCCCGTCCGGCCCGACCAGGCAGGCCTTGATCCGCGTCGAACCCAGTTCGATCCCCAGATAGCCCTCGCCTGGGGCGACGCGGCCACCGATTTGCCCGATGCCGCCGTCAAACTGAACGTCAGGGGTCGCGGTTTGCGCTCCACCCATTTTCCGGTCCTCCTCGACTGGTCGTCCCCGTTAGGCGCCGCCCCTCGCCGCTGCCTATCACCACACCAGCCTACGCCTTGAGGCAAGCTTCAGTTAGCGCTAACATTCATTGCGCGGGCACCTCGCCGAAGTGCCGCGAAGTCTGGGCCCGGACGGCCAAGCCGGCGGCCATTGGCCGCGGCCCAACGCCGCCCCCGCCCGGCGGCGGAGGGGCGGCCGGCGGAAGCGGCGCGGTCGGCCTGGCAAGCCAGCGGCGGGCGGGGGCGAGGATCTGAGAAGTCCAGAACCGGCCGGAGGAGAACTTGGGAAGGCGGCGGCAGTGAGGGGAATACCTGAATCAGCGATGGCGGCGGTGAGGCGACTCAGACAGGAGGTGGCGGCGCTGCACGGCGAACTGACGCGCTGGCAACTGGTGGCCTGGACGGCCGGGAACGTGTCGGCCCGCGTGCCGGACGCAGACTTGATGGTGATCAAGCCGTCCGGGGTCGCCTACGAGGACCTGACCGCCGACAACATGGTGGTGACCGACCTCCTGGGCGAGGTCGTGGCCGGAGGCGGCAAGGCGTCATCGGACACCGCCTCCCACGCCTACGTCTACCGGCGCCTGCCCCAGGTGGGCGGGGTGGTCCACACCCATTCGACCTACGCGACCGCCTGGGCGGCCCGGCGCGAGCCCATCCCCTGCGTGCTGACCATGATGGGCGACGAGTTCGGCGGCCCCGTGCCGGTCGGGCCGCTGGCCCTGATCGGGGACGACTCGATCGGGCGGGGCATAGTCGAGACGCTGGCCGGGTCGCGCTCGCCGGCCGTGCTGATGGCCAACCACGGCGTTTTCACAATCGGCCCGACCGCCCGCGCGGCCGTCAAGGCCGCCGTCCTGACCGAGGAGGTCGCCCGGACGGTGCACATCGCCCGCCAGCTCGGCACGCCCGTGCCGCTGGAACCGGCGATAATCGATCAACTGTATGATCGCTATCAGAACGTCTACGGCCAATAGCCACCCGCCGAAAGGAAGACCCATGGAAGTCTGGTTCGTGACCGGCTCGCAGCATCTCTACGGACCGGAGACCCTGGCCCAAGTCGAGCAGAACTCGCGCCGCATCGCCGCCGCCCTGTCCCCGGTCCTGCCCCTAGAAGTGGTCTGGAAACCGGTGCTGACCAGCAAAGACGCTATCACCGCCCAGCTCACCGAGGCGAGCGCCAAGGCCGACTGCGCGGGCGTCATCGCCTGGATGCACACCTTCAGCCCGGCCAAGATGTGGATCAACGGCCTGGGGGCGCTGACCAAGCCGCTGGCCCATCTGCACACCCAGGTCGACGCGGCCCTGCCGTGGGACACCATCGACATGGACTTCATGAACCTGCACCAGGCCGCCCACGGCGACCGCGAGTTCGGCTACATCGAGGCCCGCCTGGGCCTGCGCCGCAGCGTGATCGCCGGGCACGTCTCCAACCCGCGCGTGGCGGCCCGGCTGGCCACCTGGGCGCGGGCGGCCCTCGGCCTGGCCGAGGCGCGGAACTTGTCGATCATCCGGTTTGGCGACAACATGCGCGGGGTCGCCGTGACGGAGGGCGACAAGGTCGAGGCCGAGCACGTCTTCGGCGTGGACACCAACACCGTGGCCGTGAACGACCTGGTCGCGGAAGTGGCGGCGGTGAGCGAAAGCCAGGTCGACGGCATCGTGCAAGAAATACTGGACTCCTGCGACGTGGCGCCGGAACTGGCGCCCGGCGGCGAGCGGCACGACTCGCTGCGTTACGCCGCCCGGCAGGAGGCGGCCATTCGCGGGCTGCTGGCGAGTTGGGGGGCGGGCGCTTTCACGACCAATTTCGAGGACCTGGGCGGGCTTCGGCAAC
>JAIROU010000059.1 GCA_031257375.1 Bifidobacteriaceae bacterium | reverse complement strand
CGGCGCAGGTGGTCCCCCAAGTCGATGAGGGCTTGGCCGAGGTTCCGCTCAGTATAGATTGTGGTCAACGTGGCGCGGATGTCTGCTTCCATGGAGCGGCCGTTGGCGGCGGCGCGGTGTTTGATGCGCCCGCGCGCCGGTTCATCGAGGTTGCGGATTGTCAATGTGGTCATATTTCCCCAGCGGCACCGATTTGCCGTCAACGCTAGCCCTGCTGGGGCGAAGAGGCAAACCAAGGGACTGGATCTTTCTGGCGTAGGCTGGCCGGCGTGACGGACACTATGGCGAGACATCCCGATCTGGCGGGCGATCCGCCGCCGCCGCTGGCTTCGTTTCCTGTTCCGCCGCCGTCTGCGCTGCCGCGAACCGCCGGCGGCTTTAGGACGGTGTTGGCCGATCCGCCGTGGCGATTTGTCAATCGCACAGGCAAGGTGGCGCCGGAGCACCGGCGGCTGGGCCGCTACGCGACGCTTTCGCTGGAGGAAATCTGCGCCATCGACGTGCCAGCCGTCTGCGCCGACAACGCCCATCTGTACCTCTGGGTTCCCAACGCCCTGTTGGTCGAAGGGCTGAAGGTGATGGAGGCGTGGGGCTTCCGTTATGTCTCCAACATCGTCTGGGCCAAGAGGCGCAAGGACGGCGGACCCGACGGGCGCGGCGTGGGTTTCTACTTCCGCAATGTCACCGAACTGATTCTGTTCGGGGTGCGCGGCTCCATGCGCACCCTGGCCGCCGCCCGCAGCCAGGTCAACATGATCGAGACTCGGAAACGGGAGCACTCCCGCAAGCCGGACGAGCAATACGAGTTGATCGAGCTGTGTTCGCCGGGGCCATACCTGGAATTGTTCGCCCGCTACCAACAGGCGGGCTGGACGGCCTGGGGCGATGAATCGGCCTGGGACGCCGAGCCGCGCGGGAAGCAATTCCGCGGCTACGCGGGCGGCGAGATCGTCCGGGGCGTTGACCGCCGGGTCGGATAGCGTGGCTGTGTGAATAACTCGGAGGGCGCGTCGCCCGGCCGTTTGGCGGTGCTGGTGCCGCGCCAGGCCGTATCCGCCGCCTTGGCCCACGTTGAGCTCGACCCGATCGCCTACGACGTCGGTTGCCCGATGCCGTCGGCGGCCGCCACCGCCAAAGGGTTGCTTTCGCTGTTCAGGAGCTTGGCGGAGTTCGACGCCGAATTGGCGGCGGCGCCCGGGGTGGAGTACGTGCAGTTGGTCTCGTCCGGTTACGACGGGATTGTGGACCACCTGCCGGCCGGGGTTGGGTTGGGTACCGCCCGGGGCGCCAACGGACAGGTGGTGGCCGAATTGGCGCTGGGCCTGCTGATCGCCTCGTTCCGGCGGCTGGACGAGGCCGGGGCGCAGGGGCGGCGCGGACGTTTGATGCGGCCAACCGGCCAATCGGTTTTCGGCTCCAAACTGGTGGTGCTGGGCGCGGGCGACATGGCGGTCCAGTTCCGCGCCCGGGCCGAGGCCTGCGGCGCGACCGTGCGCCTGACCGGGCGGACGGCGCGGGCCGGGGTGGACGGCATCGGGCAAGTGCTTGACCTGCTCGGGGAAGCGGACGCGGTGGTGTCCACTTTGCCGCTGAACGGACAGACGCGCGGGCTGGTGGACGCGCGCTTCCTGGCCCGCATGAAGGACGGGGCGGTGCTGGTCAACGTGGGGCGCGGAGCGGTCGTCTCGACGCCGGCCCTGGTGGCCGAACTGCGCTCGGGGCGGCTGCGGGCGGCCCTGGACGTGACCGACCCGGAGCCGCTGCCGCCCGATCACGAGTTGTGGACCCTGCCCGGCGCGATCGTGACGCCGCACGTCGGCGGGGCGGTCAAGGGCTTCTTCGACCGCGCCTACGCCGTCGGCCTGGACCAGTTGGCCCAGTACGCCCGCGGGCTGCGACCGACCAACCGGGTCCTGTGAACCCGGCCCGGCGGCTGGCGGCGGTCGGCCTGATCGCGCTGTCGACGTTCGCGGTTGGCTGCACCCAGGTGCCGGTCCCGACCGGCGAGGAGTCCGTGTCTGGATCTGCCGCCCCGTCTGGGTCGACGGCGGCCAGAGCGGTCGATGGCGGGGACACGCCGAGGGCGCGGCGTTGGATCGATTCGCCGGTGCCGTTCGCGTACACGCCTTATGTCGAGGCCGCCAACGCGGTCATCGAGGCCCACCGCCAGCGCTTGGCGGCCGAGCGCACGCAGTGGTGGGATCGCGCCGAGGCGTTCGTCGCCGAATGCATGCGCCAAGCAGGGTTCGAATACTACCCGTCCGTCTACGTTCCGGAAGCGGCGGCGACTGAGGAGACCGCCCAGTACGGGCGCTCCGGCGATGTTCTGGAAGGCGTGCCGTGGTTGCCCGCAACTCGCGCCGAAGTCGAACGGGTCGGCTACGGCGTGGCCTCCGTCAGCCAGCTCCGGGGCGAAGATCAGCCTGAACTGGAATACGACACGACGGCCGCCGAGAAGACTGACAGTTATCTGGCGTCGCTGTCAGCCTCGGCGGTCGAGGCTTACCATTTGGCGCTCTCGGGCTTGGACCCGGAGACCAGTGAGGTCGTGAACCCTGACGCCTGCCAGACGCGGGCCTGGGCGAAGCACCCCGAACCGGTCGGCCCGGACATCTCGTTCTTGACCCCGCTCAATGCCGCCATGATGCCGTTCAACACGTTTATCGAGATCAACGGCGATGATATGACGGTGTCCCACGCGCCGGGCTCGCCGCTGGCCGGGCCGGAGGCGGTGGCGTTGGGGGAGGACTTCGCCCGTTGCGCGGCGGCCAGCGCGACGACAATCAAGTACAGACTGATGATTGGCCAGTCGGCCGATCCCGGTTCGCTCTTTGATCAAGCGGTCGGCATTTCGCCGGATGGCGAGCAATTTGACGGCGGGGGTGGATGGATCGACGCCGCCACGATTCCAGACGACCAGCGGTCGCTGGTCGGTTCCCTCCCCGAACGGGAGATCGCCCTGCTCGATTTCGATTGCCGGGCCGAGACGGATTACGCCGCCCGCCTCGCCGCCATCCGGGCCGATTTCCAGGCCGCCTATGTGGCTGAGCATCAAGCCGAGTTTGACGCCATGATGGCGCAGATCGACGGTTTCCTGGCCGACTCGGGATAAGGCGGCTGCCGGGCGTGCCCCGCCGGAACCCTGGGCATCATCGCACGCAGGGGTTATCCATGTCGCTGCCAATAGCCCTGCTGACCTGCGATTATACGCATTGCTGCGTTGCGCACGAGCTTGTGTAGCTCTTGTGAAGGCTATGTCATCAGCAACCGCCTCACCAGGGCATCTGTCATGGCACCGGCCGCCCAAGCGGGTCGGACGGCGCAGAACAGCTACGCCCTGGGCAGCGACATGGATAACCCAT
>JAIROU010000484.1 GCA_031257375.1 Bifidobacteriaceae bacterium | reverse complement strand
TCGATCGTCCACGAGACGGTCTACGAGAAGCGTTTCGGCTTCACCAAGGCGCTGCGCCGAATGGGCGCCCAGATCCAGCTCTACCGCGAGTGCCTGGGCGGCGAGCGCTGGTGCCGCTTCGGCCGGCGCAACTACGAGCACTCGGCCGTCATCTCCGGCCCCACCCCGCTGCGCGCGGCCGACATCACGGTCCCGGACCTGCGCGGCGGCTTCTCGCACCTGATCGCCGCCCTGGCGGCCGAGGGCCGCAGCTCCGTCAGCGGGATCGACCTGATCGACCGCGGCTACGAGCACTTCGCCGACAAGCTCGACGCCCTCGGCGCCCGCTACTGGCGCCGCTGACCGCCCCCGCCCTGACCCCGCGAAAACCCCGGTCCCCTAAACCCGGGGACGGTCCTTTCGTCTCAAACCTGGGGACAGACCTTTGCCACTAAACCCAGGGACGGTCCTTTCGTCTCAAACTTGGGGACAGACCTTGGAGGCGGACCATTTGTCATGACAAAGGGACCGTCCCAGCGTCGGCTCGGCGGCATCGTGCGAAACCCCTGCCCGAGCGCCCGGCCGCCCCGGCGGCACCTGAGGCCCAAGGCGGCCCCGGCGGCATCGGGCGAACGCCTGGCCTTTGATCTGGGACGGCGGCTCGCGGCCGGGTCGGGGGCGGCGTTAGGCTTGGGGGAATGTCCAAACCACCGGTGCCGTTCGGCTACAAGGTTGTCATCGCCATCCTGGTGCCGTTGGCGTATTTGCTGCTGAAGCGGACCTGGCGGGGGAGCGAGAACCTGCCCAAGGGGCGCGGGTTCATCGCCGCCGCCAACCACATCTCGTCGCTGGACTTCTTGGCCGTGGTGCACTTCCTGGTCTGGCGGGCGCGACCGCCGCAGGCGCTGGCCAAGCAATCGCTGTTCGACGCCCCGGTGGTCGGCTTGGCCATGCGGGCGATGGGGATGATCCCGGTGCGGCGCGGCACGTCCAGCGCCGGGCGGTCGCTGGAGGGGGCGGAGAAGGTCCTGGCCGGGGGCGGCCTGGTGCTGGTGTACCCCGAGGGCACGGTCACGCGCGACCCGGGGCAGTGGCCGATGCGCGGGCGTCCGGGCGCGGTCCGGCTGGCCCTGGACTCGGGCGCGCCGCTGATCCCGGTGGCCCAGTGGGGGGCGCAGCGGCTGCTGCCGCGCGGGCGGAGGTTCCCGCGCGTCTGGCCGCGCACCGAGGTGCAGGTCGTGGCCGGGCCGGCGATCGATTTGAGCGACCTGGCCGTCTGGGAGGACCGCGCCGCCGCCGTCCGCGTCGGCACCGAGCGGCTGATGGGCGTGCTCACCGAGATGGTGGGGCGGCTGCGCGGCGAGGCGCCGCCGGCCGAGCCGTACAACCAATTCGGCCCGGCGCGGGCCGGATGACGCGCGTCGCGGTGGTCGGGGCGGGGGCTTGGGGGACGGCCTTCGCCCAAGTCTGCGCCGACGCCGGGTCCGAGGTCCGCCTGCTCACCCGCGACGCCGCCCTGGCGGCCGAGCTCGGCCGGGGGTCGAACCCGCGCAACCATCCGGGCTTGGAGTTGGCGCCGGTGGCGGCCGGGACCGACCCGGCCTGGGCGTTGGACGGCGCCGAGCTGGTGGCCGTGGCGGTGGCCGCGCAGTCGGCCGGTGGGGCGGTGGCGGGCTTGCGGACGTTCATATCGCCCGATGCCGTCGTGGCGTCTTTGATCAAGGGCGTCGAGTTGGGCACGGGGCGGCGCATGTCCGAGGTCCTGGCCCTGGCGGCGGACCTGGCGCCGGAGCGGGTGGCGGTGGTGTCCGGGCCGAACCTGGCCGGCGAGCTGATCCGGCGCCAGCCCTCCGCCACGGTGGTGGCCTGCGCCGACGAGGCGGTCGCCCGGTCGGCGGCGGTGGCGATGGCGACCGGGTACCTGCGCCCCTACACCAACACCGACGTGATCGGGGTCGAGATCTGCGGGGCGATGAAGAACATCGTCGCCCTGGCGGTCGGCGCCGCGCGGGGGATGGGTTTCGGCATGAACGCCTGCGCCACCTTGATGACGCGCGGCCTGGCCGAGATGACGCGGGTCGGCCTGGCCCTGGGGGCCGATCTGGAGACCTTCGCCGGCCTGGCCGGGCTGGGCGACCTGGCCGCGACCTGCCTGTCGCCGCTGTCGCGCAACCACCAGGTCGGGCGGCGGATCGGGGAGGGGTTGTCTGTGGCCGAGGCGGTCGCCGCCACCCGCGGCACCGCCGAGGCGGTCGAGACTTGCCTGGCGGTCCAAACGCTGGCCCGCCAGGCCGGGGTCGAGGTCCCGATCACGGACGGCGTGGTGGCGGTCATCCACCGGGGCGCCGGCGCCGACGAGATGGGGCGGGCGCTGCTCGCCCGCCCCCTGCGCTCGGAGGGCTCGCGCTATCTGGCCTGGTCCGACGGCCGGGCCGGCTGAGGCGGCGCTGGGAGCGCGGGCCTGCGGGCCGCCAGCGGCGGCGGCTGTCGGGGGCCCAAGGGCGGGCTCGGGCGAGACGCCGGGCGCGGCATCGTGAACTGCGGCCGCCGCCTGATCGGAGCGTCCCGACCATGGCGTCCCGCACCTGGCGCCTGGCGCCATGTGCGGGGCCGGGGCGGGGTTCAGGGCCGGGCGAGGGCTTGGGCCAGGTCTTCCCAGAGGTCGTCCACGTTCTCGATGCCGACTGACAGGCGGACCAGGCTTTCCGGCACTTCGGCGAACTCACCCGGCCAGCGGCGGCGGCGCTCCAGCATCGACTCGACCCCGCCCAGGGAAGTGGCCGGCGCCCAGGCCTTGGTCTGGGCCGCCAGGGCCTCGGCCGCCGCGGCGCCGCCGGCCAGTTCGATCGAGATGATCCCGCCGAAGCCGGTCATCTGGGCTTTGGCGATCGCGTGGCCGGGATGGGAGGTCAGCGAGGGGTGGATCGCCCGGTCGACCGCCGGATGGGCTTCGAGGCGGCGGGCCAGGATGGCGGCCGAGGCGTTCGAGCGCGCGTTCCGCAGCGCCAGCGTGCGCAGGCCGCGCAAGAGCAGGAACCCGTCGAAGGCCGAGGGGGTGGCGCCGCGGACGCGCCGGAAGTCGCGCAGGGCCGTGTCGTGATCCGCCGATGCCGCCACCACGGCGCCCAGGATCAGGTCGCTGTGGCCGCCGAGATACTTCGAGGCCGAGTGGACCACCAGGTCGGCGCCCCAATCGAGGGGCCGCTGGCCGAGCGGGGTGGCGATGGTGTTGTCCACCGCCACGATCGCGCCGACCGCGTGGGCGGCCTCGACCAGGGCCGGGCCGTCGGCGATCTCCAGCAGCGGGTTGGTCGGGCTCTCGATCCAGAGCATGGCCGTGGGCGCGCAGCCGTCGCCACCGGCCAGCGCCGCCACGACGGCATCGGTCTGGTCGATCGGTAGAGTCGACAGCCGCAGGCGTCCCTGGGCGGCCAACTGGCGGGCCAGGGCGAGGGTGCCGTTGTAGGCGTGCGACGGGACGATCAACCGCCCGCCGGGCGGGACCAGCGAGAAGGCCGCGTCGATCGCGGCCATCCCGGAGGCGAACAGGACCCCGTCGCCCTGGGAGGCCTCGAGCAGGCCGATGACCTGCTCGGCCGGGTGGTTGGAGGGGTTGTCGTAGCGGGCGTAGGAAGCCTCGGTCTCGCCGGGCACACCGCGCGAGATGAAGGTCGAGTTGAACAGCACCGGCGGGTTGACCGGTTCGCCTTGGTCCCAGTCCGGCCGTCCGGCGGCGACCACCGCCGTGTCGGGAGACAGATCCGCATAAAAACTACGGGGGCGAGCCATAACCCCCAAGTCTAGGAGATCGCCGGGCAAAGCCGCTTCATCCCCCCAACCAGGCTCCCACCTGCAACGATGCCGCCGTAGACCCGGGGACGGTCCTTTCGTCTCAAACTCGGGGACACTCCCATTGTAATGACAACAGGTCCGCACCCGGGTGTGGGAGCCTCCTCTTGGGCGTCAAAGGGCCGGGCGCCCCGATCTGGGTCGTCATTTGGCGCGTCCCAGGAAATCTAGGTCGTCATTTGATGCGTCAAGTCGCCGCCAGCCCTCGGCGAACGTCAGGGTGACCGGCCGATCGGCGCGCAACATGACTACCTAGATTCTGGCGGACGCGCAAAAGGACGACCCAGATCGCCCCGGCCCGCCGGAAACGCCTCCAAAAGGTTTCACCGGCGCCCGGTTCTGCTGGTGTTCGGCATGTGAGGCCTGGGTGGCCCGCGAACCTGGCGGGCGGGCCGCCGGGTTCGAGGCTTAACGAGGACGCCAACCCGTTCATGCGCCCCCAAGTCAGCACAGTCCGCAAACTCTCCCGAATGCCGATGCCCGCCCGAGGCGGGCTAAGAAGCCATTGTCTCAAACTGGGGACAGTCTCTGTGTAATGGCAAAGGGACTGTCCCCGAGTTTGAGACGAAAGGACCGTCCCCGGGTTTACCCGGGTTTACGGAGCCGCCAGGCGTCATCGGCGGCACCAGCGGTGCCCCCTTCGGCGTGCCGGCCCCCGCGCGGGGGCGGGCGCGGCGGCGCTGTTACCGTAGTCGGTATGTGCGGAATCATTGGCTATGTCGGGCCGGGGGTGTCCGACCGGCCGTTGCGAGTGGCCCGCGAGGCGCTGGCGCGGTTGCAATACCGGGGCTACGACTCGGCCGGGATCGCGGTGGCGAACTCGGATGGGCTGAGCTTCATCAAGAGGGCCGGCAAGCTCTCGGTCCTGGAAGAAGCCCTGGCCGCCGACCCGCTGCCGCCGGCCAGCGCGGCCATCGGCCACACCCGCTGGGCCACCCACGGCGGCCCGACCGACGCCAACGCCCACCCGCAGCTGAGTTACGACGGCGCCGTGGCGGTGGTCCACAACGGCATCCTGGAGAACCACCAGGTCTTGCGCCAGGAGCTGATCGAGGCCGGGATCGAGTTCCAGTCCGAGACCGACTCCGAGGCCGCCGCCCACCTGCTGGCCCGCGCCTACGCCGAACTGGGCGACCTGCCGGAGGCGATGCGCGCCGTCGCCCGCCGCCTCGAGGGCACCTTCACGCTGTTGGCGGTGGCCCAGGACAACCCGCGCCTGGTGGTGGGCGCGCGGCGGACCTCGCCGCTGGTGGTCGGCCTGGGCGAGGGCGAGAACTTCCTCGGGTCCGATGTCGCCGCCTTCGTCGCCCAGACCGACCGGGCCTTGGAGTTGGGCCAGGACCAGGTGGTGACCATCACCGCCGATGCCGTCGAGGTGACCGGTTTCGACGGTCGGCCGGTCCGGGCGCGCGAGTTCAGGGTCGATTGGGACGCCTCGGCGGCCGTCAAAGGCGGCTTCGCCACTTTCATGGAGAAAGAGATCCACGACCAGCCCACAGCCGTCCGCGACACCTTGCTGGGCCGGTTGACCCCGACCGGGCACCTGCAGTTGGACGAGTTGCGGATCGACGAGTCGGTGCTGCGGTCGGTCGACAAGATCGTCGTCATCGCCTGCGGCACGGCCGCCTACGCCGGGCATGTCGCCAAATACGCCATCGAGCATTGGTGCCGCGTCCCGGTCGAGGTCGAATTGGCCCACGAGTTCCGCTACCGCGACCCGGTCGTGACCTCAAAGACGCTGGTCGTGGCGATCTCGCAGTCGGGTGAGACGATGGACACGATCATGGCCGTCCGCCACGCCCGCGAGCAGGGGGCCAGGGTCTTGTCGGTGGTCAACACCATGGGCTCGACCATCGCCCGCGAGTCGGACGCGGCCCTGTACACCCACGCCGGCCCGGAGGTCGCGGTCGCCTCGACCAAGGCCTTCCTGGCCCAGATCGCGGCCACCTACCTGCTGGGCCTGTACCTGGCCCAGTTGCGCGGCACCATGTTCCCCGACGAGGTCCGGGCTGTGCTGCGCGAGTTGGAGCAGATGCCGGCCAAGATCGAGCGTGTGATCGGCGGCGGGGACGCCATCCGCGAGTTGGCCGCGTCGATGAAGGACGTCGAGTCGGTCTTGTTCCTGGGCCGCCACGTCGGCTACCCGGTGGCCATGGAGGGGGCCTTGAAGCTCAAGGAGCTGGCCTATATCCATGCCGAGGGCTTCGCCGCCGGCGAGCTCAAACACGGCCCCATCGCCCTGATCGACCAGGGCCAGGCGGTCTTCGTGGTGGTCCCTTCCCCGCGCGGGCGCGACGTGCTGCACGACAAGGTCTTGTCCAACATCCAGGAGGTCCGCGCCCGCGGGGCGCGCACCCTGGTGGTGGCCGAGGAAGGCGACCAAGCCGCCGCCGCCCACGCCGACCAGGTCTTCTGGGTCCCGCAGACCCCCACCCTCCTGGCCCCGCTGGTGGCGGTGGTGCCCCTGCAGATGTTCGCCTGCGCCGTGGCGACCGTCAAAGGCCTGGACGTGGACCAGCCCCGCAACCTGGCCAAGTCGGTCACCGTCGAGTAGACGGGGTGGAAACTGGTCGGTGGTTTGATGGCCGGCGGGGTCGCTAGCGCATAGGCTTGGGAGCGATGATTTCCAGTTACACCGCCGCCCAGATTGTCGCCGCCGAGGGATCGGTCATGGCGCAATTGCCGCCCGGGGACCTGATGGCCCGGGCCGCCCAGGCGGCCAGCAATGTAATTCTGCGAGAGCTGCGCCAGCGCCGCGGCAACGCCGCCGGGGCGTCGGTCTTTCTGCTCGTCGGGACCGGCAACAACGGCGGCGACGCGCTGTTCGCGGGCGCCCGCCTGGCCGGCCGGGGGGTGGCCGTGACGGCCGTGACCGTGGGCGGCCGGGTGCATCCGGGCGGGCGGGCCGCCTTCGAGGCGGCCGGGGGCCGCCTCAGGACCATCGCCGAGGGCGGCCCCGGCGCTTACACGCCCATCGAGCAAGTGGCCGAACACGCCAGCGGCTGCGACGTGATTGTCGACGCCCTGCTCGGCATCGGCTCGCGCGGCCCGCTGTCCGGGCATTCGGCGGCCCTGGTCACCACCTTGATCGTGGAGGCCGGGCTGAACGCGCCGCTGCGCTACCGGCGCCAGACCCGGCCAACGGTCGTGGCCGTCGACCTGCCCAGCGGCATCGGCGTCGATGACGGCTCGGTCGGCGGCCAAGTCCTGCCGGCTGACATCACCGTCACCTTCGGGGCTTACAAACCGGCCGCCCTGCTGCCCCCGGCCTCGGGCCTGTTCGGGCGGATCGAGCTGATCGATCTGGGCCTGGGCCCGTTCCTGGCCGAGGCGGGCGCGCCGGTCGCCCGGCGGATCCAGGCTGGCGACGCCCTGGAACTGTGGCCGGTGCCGCGCCGGACCGACCACAAGTACACTCGCGGGGTGCTGGGCGTGGTGGCCGGGTCGGAGACCTATCCCGGCGCGGCTGTGCTGACCACGGCGGCGGCGGTGGCCACCGGCGTCGGCATGGTCCGCTACCTGGGGCCGGACCGGGCGGTCGAGCGGGTGCTGTCGCGCCGCCCCGAGGTTGTGCCGGGCGGGGGCAGGGTGGACGCCTGGGCGCTGGGGCCGGGCGTGGCGCCGGGCGCCGACGACCAGATCTCGCGCATCGGCCGGGCGCTGAAGTGGGCCAAGGCCGAGCGGGTGCCCTCGGTCCTGGACGCCGGCGGCTTCCAACTCCTGCCGGGCGCGCCGAGCCGCCTCGACCCGTGGATCATCCTGACCCCCCACGCCGGCGAGATGGCGACCTTGCTGAGCGACCGGGGCGTGCCGACCGAGCGCTCCCAAGTCGAGCGCCAGCCGGTCCACTACGCCCGCCTGGCGGCCGAACTGGTCGGCGGCACAATCCTGCTGAAAGGCTCGGCCACAGTCGTGGCGGGCCAAGACGGCTCCCTCTACGTCGAGGACGAGGGGACGCCCTGGCTGGCCACTGCCGGCACCGGCGACGTGCTGACAGGGCTGATCGGCGCGCTCCTGGCCGGTCACGGCGACTCGGTGGCGATCGTGCCGGAACTGCCCGCCCAACTGGCCGCCTTGGGCGCGATGGTCCACGGCCGGGCCGCCGTCAGGGCCTGCGGCGCGGATCACGCCAGTGGTTCGATCGGCAAGCCGATCGCCGCCCTCGACGTGATCGAAGCCCTCCCCGACACCATCGCCGAACTCCTCCAGCGCTAATAAACCCGGGGACGGTCCTTTTGTCTCAAACTTGGGGACACACCCTGGGCTGCGTCCGCGTCATGCGTCCGCGTCCTGTCCG
>JAIROU010000456.1 GCA_031257375.1 Bifidobacteriaceae bacterium | reverse complement strand
GCATCGTCGGCAGTGAGATTGCGCGCGCTTCAAGTCGCGCGAGCGCTTGACGATGGACCCGAATCCATCGATCCGGCCGGGGCGCTCGAACGCTACCCGCCGTGGTCGAACTGCGCCCGGAGGTCGCCGGCCCCAGGTTTCGGGGGCGCGGTCGGCGCCGACTGGATCACTTCGACCAAACCGTCCAGGCCGGCCAAGTCTGCCGGGTTCGCGGTGACCACAGCGGCGCTGTTGGCGTGGGCGACGGCCGCGATCATGAGGTCCACGGCGCGGCCGCGAACCTGGCGGCCGGCCGCGTAAACCAACTCGCAGATGAAACCGAAGCTCTGCGCCGCCTGGTCGTCGAACGGCAGGCCCGCGCCGAAGGTCTTCTGAAGGCGGTCCAGCCGGGCTTGGCGGGCCACCCGCTTGACCGGCGCAAGACCCGGAACGCTCAGACCGGACCGCAATTCGGCCCAGGACAGCGAGGCGACTCGGGCCGCCATCCCCGGTGGCACAGCCAAGTCCCCGGCCACCAGGACGCTGGTGTCGAGGACGGCCGTCAGCGGTGCCGCCACGGATCATCCATCGGCTCAGCCCGCCTGACCGCGGTGATCTCCTCAGCCCACGAAGAGTCAATGGGGCCGGCGAGCGCGGCGTTGGCCTGGTCCGCGGGGACCCATCGGGGCTCGGCGAAAGGCACCACCCGGGCGACCGGCCACCCCCGATCCGTCACGGTGTAGACGGCGCCTCGCCGGACCTCGCGCAGCATGGGCGTTGGATTCTGCCGCAGGCGACCAACGGAGATAACCGGGCCGACCTGATCCATAATTGAACTGGTCACACGGCTATTGTAGACTACTGTGGCGGATTGTCTACAGCTCGGAAGGATCCCAATGGCCAGAGCATCGAAGCCGAAGGCGGCGAAGTCGCTGGAGCAGCGCCTTTGGGACGCCGCCGACGCCTCGCGCGGCAACCAGGAGCCGAGCGAGCACAAGCATGTGGTGCTCGGGCTGGTGTTCCTCACCGCTCGTTGATTGAGCGCAAACGCCGCGAACTGCGCCACCAGGAGGAGGCTAGGCTGATGGGCCAGTTGGCGGCCCGCGGAGAATCCGTCTACCCGGAAGTGGGCGACTTGGTGGCGGCCCAGGATCTAGCAGGGCTGGCTTGACGCGGGCCATCGTCCTGGCCGAACTGGCTGGGAAGACTCGACCGGTACTGGTTCTGACCAGGCGAATCGCCCAGCCGTGTCTAAACCAGGTGACCGTCGCGCCGGTCACCTCAACTGTTCGGGGCATTGCGACGGAGGTGGTGGTCGACCAACGCAACGGGCTGGGCCGCCAGGGCGTGGCCAACTGCGACACCATAGTGTCGATCCCCAAAGAACTGCTCGGCGACACAATCGGATTCTTGCTCGCCGGCCCCGACCCGCACCCCCCGCGCGATCATGTTCCGCGCGACACCGGCGGCCCGCGACGACGCCGGCACGCCGCCGCACCCCAACCGCTCGGCTGCGGCGCCGGAGCGGGGGCGCGAGGCGCGGCGACCAAGATCGCGGGGCGCCAGTGAGCGCGAGCGACCTCAGACCAGTTCGACCGCGCAGTCGGCGAACTGCTCCACGGCGGCGGCGAGCCGGGCGTCGTGAGTCAGGAGGACAACCCCGAGGGATTCGGCCAACGCGACGTAGACGGCATCGTAGGCGGTGAAACTGTGGCGCAGCTGCCAAACTCGGGCGAGCAGCGGTTCGGCTGGCCAACGGCGGGCTGGGAACTGGCGCAGGTCCTCCAACGCGCTACGCGCTCGCTCGTCGGAGAGGCTGTTTGTCCGCGCCAGCCGACCTATCACCGAGGTTGTCTCGACCACGGCGAGGTGGGGTAGGTGCAATCGCCCCTGGTGCCGGGCCAGCCGCTCAGCGACCAGGGGCCCGAGGTCGCGGTAAAGCAGGTAGGGCACCAGAGCTGAAGCGTCCAGGGCTAATCCGGTCAATGCTCGGACCGATCCTGACGCAGGAGAGCAGCGGGGTCGGCCTCGATTGCGACCCGACCGCGCCGTTCGATCCGCTCGGTCAACTCCGCCAGTGTTGGGACGCCGGCTTCCCGCTCTAGGATTCCCAGCGCGTATTCGGACAAGCTTTGCCCGGCCGCTGCGGCGCGCCGCTTGAGGATGTCTCCGATTGGCCCGGGCACGTTTCTCACTTGCAGCGCTGTCATGGTGCCCAGTCTAAAGACATGCGTTGCGCATGTCCACGGTCATGATGTCCACGGCGCGGCCGCGAACCTGGCGCCCGGCCGCGTCAACCAACTCGCAGATGAAACCGAAGCTCTGCGCCGCCCGGTCGTCGAACGGCTGGCCCGCGCCGAAGGTCTTCTGAAGGCGGTCCAACCTGGCTTCGCACCCTATCCGCTCGACTGGCGCAAGACCCGGAACGTTCAGGCCGGACCGCAATTCGGCCCCGGGCAGCATCCAGCCGGGGGCCGGTCGCTAGGATTGGCGGGCAACCTGGAGACGACCTTCCAGTGTGACCCCGGAAGGATCCCAATGGCCAGAGCATCGAAGCCGAAGGCGGCGAAGTCGCTGGAGCAGCGTCTTTGGGACGCCGCCGACGCCTTGCGCGGCAACCAGGAGCCGAGCGAGTACAAGCATGTTGTGCTCGGGCTGGTGTTCCTGAAGTACATCTCCGACCGGTTCGGCGAGCGCCGCGCCGCCCTGCGGGACGAGTTGGCTGGGGACGGGATCGCCGGCCCCGACCAGGACCGCTTCTTGGAGGACCGCGACGAGTACACGGCCCAAGGCGTCTTCTGGGTGCCGGATCTGGCCCGCTGGGAGTATCTGCAAGGCCTGGCGAAGCAGCCGCAGATCGGCCAGCAGATCGACCAGGCGATGGACGTGATCGAGAGCGCGAATCCGTCTTTGCGGGGCGTGCTGCCGCGCAACTACGGGCGGGAGGGGCTGGACAAGGGCCGGCTGGGGCAGCTAGTCGACCTGATCGGGTCGATCGGGTTCACCTCCAGCGATGACCACGGTTCGGATGATGTGTTGGGCCGGGTGTACGAGTATTTCCTGGGCCAGTTCGCGGGCAAGGAGACGGGCAAGGACGCGGGCGCGTTCTACACGCCCCGCAGCGTGGTCAAGACCTTGGTGGAGATGCTGGAGCCGTACCACGGCCGGGTGTTCGACCCGGCCTGCGGCTCGGGCGGGATGTTTGTGCAGTCGGCGGCGTTCGTCGCCGCGCACGGCGGCGAGAGGTCGGACATTTCGATTTATGGCCAGGAGTTCACCGACACCACCTGGCGGCTGGCCAAGATGAACCTGGCTTTGCGCGGCATTGAGGCGAACCTGGGCGGCCGTTCGGCGGACTCGTTCACCCAGGATTTGCATCCCGACCTGCGGGCGGACTTCGTGTTGGCGAACCCGCCGTTCAACGTCTCGAACTGGTGGGACCCGAAGCTGGCTGCGGACCCCAGGTGGCGGTACGGCGTCCCGCCGGAGTCCAACGCCAACTTCGCCTGGGTGCAGCATTTCCTTTACCACCTCTCCCCCACCGGCACGGCCGGGTTTGTGCTGGCCAACGGCTCGCTCAGCTCCAAGACGGGCGGCGAGGGCGACATCCGCCGCCGGCTGGTCCAGGCCGACCTGGTGGATTGCGTTGTCGCCATGCCGGACAAACTGTTCTTCAACACCGGCATCCCGGTCAGCCTCTGGTTTGTGTCGCGGGGCCGCCACGGCAACGGCCACCGCCCCCGCGCCGGGGAGGTTCTGTTCATCGACGCCCGCCGCCTTGGCCGCATGGAGACCCGCCGCCTCAGGGTGCTCGATGACGCCGACATCGCCCGGATCGCCGGCGCCTACCACGCTTGGCGCACCCCCGGCGGCGGCTTCCAAGACGAGCCCGGTTTCGCCAGGGCCGCCACGTTGGAGCAGATCGCCGCCCACGATTTCGTGTTGACGCCCGGCCGCTACGTCGGCGCCCCGGAGCAATTGGACGATGCCGTGCCCCCAGCCGAGCGCATCGCCCGCCTCACAGCCGAGTTGCTCCAGGAGTTCGACCGCGGCCGCGCCCTGGAACAACAAATCCGCGCCCGGTTGGATGGCCTGACCCATGGCTGAATGGCGCAGGGCAACACTGGGTGACATCGCAGATGAATCCGACGGCAGCCTCAAGACAGGGCCATTCGGCACGGTGTTCCAGGCCAGCGAGTACGCCCCTGTGGGAACACCGGTTGTGTCAGTAGGAGAGATTCGCTATGGCAGTCTTAGCGTTACGGAGAAGACAAAGCGGGTCGGACCCCAAACGTTGCGCCGTCTGAGAGAGTACCTGCTGCGCCAAGGTGACCTGGTCTTCGGGCGCAAGGGGGCGGTCGACCGATCCGCGTGGGTGAAGGCCGGTGAGGACGGCTATTTCTTGGGCTCAGACGCCATTCGCGTCCGGCTCGGCGACGTGGTCGATTCCAGGTTCATGGCTTATCAAGTGCAATCACCGCGCATCAGGTCGTGGATCAAGCAACACGCGGTGGGGACGACCCTTGCCTCACTGAACGAGCCTATCCTTCGGCTGCTACCGGTTGTGGTCCCGCCGTTGACGGAGCAGCGAGCCATCGCCGCCACCCTGGGCGCGCTGGATGACAAGATCGACTCCAACCGCCGCGCAACGAGCTTAGCTGAGGCGCTTGGCGACGCCGTGTTCGCGTCCGTTGCCTCCTCGACGACCCGCCTACTTGATGCGGGAACACTTGTCATGGGCAGTTCGCCGCCGGGAACGACCTACAACGAGGAAGGCGCCGGCCTTCCCTTCTACCAGGGTGTGCGCGATTTTGGCGCGCGGTTCCCCAGTCGCAGAGTATGGACAACGGGGCCGATCCGCTTATCTGAAGCGGGCGACTCTCTCGTGTCCGTGCGAGCTCCGGTCGGACGCCTGAATCGATCCAGGGAGCTTTGCTGCATTGGCCGTGGCCTGGCCGCAGTCCGGTCACCTTTCCCAAGCACGCTCTACTATGCTCTGCGGGCCGCAGAGGACCTTTGGGTGCCGTTCAACCAAGAAGGCACGGTGTTCGGCGCTGTCAACCGGCGGGATCTTGGCAACGCGCTGCTTGCCTGGCCCGGCTCAATTGAATCCACCACAAAGCTAGAGCTGACACTAGGGGCCACCGACTCCAAGATCGCCTCGTTGGTGCTTGAGTCAGAGCGGTTGGCGGCGCTGCGGGATGTGCTGCTGCCCGAACTGCTGTCTGGCCGCATCCGGGCCGGGGACTTGCCCGACCCGGCCACGGCACCAGCGGAAACGCGCTGAGGGAGCGGCGTGGACGGCATCGGGCATACCGGCCCACGGGACGGACGGCGCCTTGCCCCATCCGGGGCGTCGTGTTACCGTAAAGGTAACACGACTTGATAGTCAGCTACAGCACAAGGCAGTTGGAGCGCGTGTGCGGCGATGAAAGAGCCATGCGAAAGGCATACGGCGCGGACGTGGCCAAGCGCTTGCGCCAGCGGCTGACCGACCTCAGAGAGGCGGCCAGCGTCGAAGAATTGCTGCACAACCCTGGCCGGTGGGAGCAGTTGACCGCTGACCGGGTCGGCTATTGGTCAGGTCGGTTGAGCGCCAATTGGCGTTTGATCGTGGGGCCGACCGGAGATGGCCTGGAAGTGGTGGTAATCGAGGTCGTGGATTATCACTGATCTAAGAGGGGAGACCATCATGAGCGTCCAGGCGACCAGGTTGCCGAATTATGCGGTTCCAGTGGGGGACTGGATTGATGAGTGGATGGAAGACGAGGGCGTCAACGCCGCCGAACTGGCCCGGCGGCTCGGGGTCTCCCGCAAGCACGTCAGCGAGTTGCTGCGCGCCAAGGTGGCCCTGACGGAGGAGATGGCGATCAAGCTGTCTCGGGTGACCGGGATCGATGGTGATTGGCTGATGCGACTCGAGGCCCTCTATCGGGAAGACAAGGCCCGGTTGGCGCGCGAGGCCGAGTTGGCCAAAGGCTATGACGTGGTGAAGCGCTTTCCTCTGACCCAGATCCGCGAGTAAGGGGTTGGCGACACGTGGCGGTTTGATCTGAAAAATGCCTTCCGACCTGCGACAATGGGAGTGTTAGAAAGCCCGTTGGACACAAACCGGGAAG
>JAIROU010000452.1 GCA_031257375.1 Bifidobacteriaceae bacterium | reverse complement strand
CGCCGCTCGCTTTTGCCCGATGCCGCCTGGGCGCCCCGGGTGCCCAGGGCGGCCGGGCCCGGCCGCTGGCCGACTACTCGGCCGGTTCCGGGGCCGGCGCCGCCGCCAGCGCGGCCTTGCGGTTGGCGATGAGCGCCGCCGCCGCGAGGGCGGCCAGGCCGATCAGCGCGACCACCAGGAGGCCGCCGGCCGAGGAGTTGAAGGCGCCGCCGCCGTTGTAGAGGATGTCGCGCAGGCCTTCGCCGATGAAGCGCTGCGGAACCCAGGGGTAGAACCAGTCCTGATACAAGGCGGGCAAGAATTCGTAGGCCAGGTTCCCGGCGGCCAGGCCGCAGCCGAAACAGGCCAGGATGACCAGCGCCCCCAACGGCGGGGCGATGGAGAAGCATCCGACGAACAGCCAAATCAGCGCCAGCGATGACAGCCACAGGAACAGCCCGGTCGCGCCGACCGAGATCTCCAGGCCGCAGGCCGCCAAGATGCCGGCCACCGTGAACCCGATCAACCCGGACAGGACCACGCCGTAACCGGCCCGCAGACCGGCGGTTTTGAGCAGCCCGCTCCAACTCGCGCCGGCCGGCGGCCGAGTCACGAAGAACAGCGCGATCGAGCAGATCAGGCTCAGCAGGAAGGTCGGTATCACGGCGAAGGGCTGGGCCAGGTTGAGCGGGCCGCCGCCGATCTCGACCGGGTTGAAGACCTCGACTTCATATTCGACGCCCTGCCCGCTGACCTGGTCTTTGATCATTGATTCGATCGCGGTGGAGGTCATTGGGTTCTTGCCCTGGTTGACAATTATCCGCAAAGGCTGGGTGGCGGCCGACTCGACTCCGGCGAGCGACTGGACGATTGGGGCCAGCGCGGTTTGGGGGTCGGCCGCCAACGCCCCGGGGTTCGCCATCAATTGCGGCAGTTGCTCCGCCAACACTTGGCCTTGGGCCTGCGCCGCCGCGGTCTGAGCTTCGACCCGCGAGGTCGTGAAATCTTCGGGGACCACAATCGCGGCGTAAATGTCCTGGTTCTCCAGGGCGGCGTCGAGGTCGGCCTGCGAGGCAAATTCCTTCCATTCGACGGCCGGGGTTTCGCCTTCGACGGCCTCAGATTCGGCCGCGTCCTGGATGGTCGCGACGATCTCGCCGCCAAGGTTCAATTCGCCCTGGGGCGTGGTGGCCGTCTGGTCCAGCGACAACAGGCCCAGGGGAAGGTCTTTCGGCGCGGCCTTGATCATCGGGTAGATCACCAGAATCATCACGCAGGCGATGAGCGCGAACACGATCGCCGGGATCGCGTAGCGCTTATGCCCAAGTTGCTCGATCATAATGCTTTCTCCTTAATTCTCTCGAGTCCGGGCCGGGCCGTCTGGCCGGACCGTTGCCGAGGCAAGGGCGCGAGTGGCGCTAGGTCGGCGCGGTTCCACCGTCGGAGCCACATGTCGCGCCCATGCCATTTCATCGACGGGTGAAACCAGCCTAGCGGACATTTCGCCGGCCGGTGAAATACTGCGATGGTTGGTAACATCGTCTGCGCGCCCAGTTGATCGAAGGAGGTGCCAGCCATGGCCGATGCCGCCGATCCGGCCCCGCTCGTCCGCCGCCGGCGCGGACCCAGGCCCGGCGACGGGGCCTTGCGCGAAGGCATTTTGGCGGCCGCCCGCGGCCAGTTCGCGGACCGCGGTTACGACGCCCCGACCATGCGCCAAATCGCCCAGGCCGCCGGAGTCGACACGAAACTGGTCTACTACTACTTCGGCTCCAAGGAGGGGCTGTTCGGCGCCACCATCGCCGAGCCCTTCCGGGCCGCTCGCCTGCCGGACCTGCTGGCCGCCGCGCCGCCCGGCCCTGACGACAGCGGCTCGCCCGGCCAGCGCTATCTTCTAGCGGTCCTGACCGCGCTCGAGACCAGCGATTTCGGCGCCGTCTTCATCGGCCTGATCCGGGGGCTCGGCACGCACGAGCCGTCACGCCGCATCTTCTTGCACTTCATCAAGACCGAAGTGATCGACCAAATCGCGCCGCGCCTGCCCGAACCGCTGCCGCCGGCCCGCGCCGCCCTGGTCGGCTCGCATCTGCTCGGCCTGGTCACGGCCCGCTACCTGCTGCAGGTCGAGCCGTTGGCGTCGCTTCCGATCGACCAACTGGCCGCCACCGTCGGCCCGACCATCGACCACTACCTGTTCGGCGACATCCCCCTCGCCGCCGCCCCCGACTGACCACGTCCAAACCCGCCCGCCCGGCCGCCGGTCGCTGGGGCCTTTCACCCGACTGGTCGATGCCGGATGGCAGCACGGGTTACGTGCTAGTTTGGTCGGATGGCTAATCTCACCTTGGCGATCGATGACGCCGTGCTCCGGCGCGCCCGGATCCGGGCAGTTTCGCAGGACACGTCCGTCAACGCGCTCGTGCGCGAGTATCTGGCCGGCTATGGCGCGGCCGATCCTGATCACCGGTCGACCCTTGACGAACTGACCGCGCTGGCTGACGCCGCGAAGGCCGGCTCGGGTCCGGGCGGCCGGTCATGGAAGCGCGAAGACCTCTATGACCGCCCCGGTCTTCGTTGACACCAACGTCCTGGTCTACTACTTCGACCAGGACGAGCCGACCAAACGGGAGCGCGCCGAGCAGGTGATGGCGGCAATCGATCCTGTGCTCAGCGCGCAGGTGCTGTCCGAGTTCTATTGGACGGTCACGCGGAAGCTGGCCCGCCCGGTGGGCGCCGACCAGGCCGGGCTGGCCGTCAGCCGATGGGCGCGATTCCGGGTGATCCCGATCACCGCCGCCCTTGTGGCGGCGGCTATTCAGACTGGCAAAGAGCATCAGCTGGCCTACTGGGACGCCCTGATCCTTGAGGCCGCCGTCGCCGCCGGCTGCGAGGAACTGCTGACCGAGGACTTGGCAGACGGCGCGGTTCTGCGCGGCGTCCGGATCCGAAACCCCTTCGCCTGACGGCCGGCCAGATCGGCGGCGCCGAGGCGCGGCTGCGACTGGGGCGGCGTTATTGCGCGCGATGTCGGGCTCTTATCCTGGTGGGGTGTTGCGGGTGGGGCTGACCGGCGGGATCGGGGCGGGGAAGTCGGCCGCGCTGTCGCATCTGGCCGGGCTGGGCTACCCGGTGGTGGACGCTGATCGGCTGGCCCGCCAAGCGGTCGGCCCTGGGACGCCCGGCCTGGCGGCGGTGGCGGGGGAGTTCGGGCCGGGCGTGTTGGCGGCGGACGGCGGGCTGGACCGGGCGGCGCTGGGGCGGATCGTGTTCGCGGACCCGTCCGCCCGGTCGCGGCTGGAGGCGATCATCCACCCGCTCGTCCGGGTCGAGTCGGCCAGGCTGGCCGGGCGCGCGCGGGCGGGCGGCGCCGGCGCCGTCATCTTCGACATCCCGCTGTTGGTCGAGACCGGCCAGGCGGGAGACTTCGACCTGGTGGTGGTCGTCTCCGCCCCCGAGGCGGTCCGCCTGGCCCGGGTGATGGGCCGCGGGCTGAGCCTCGACCAGGCCCGGTCCCGCCTGGCCGCCCAGGCCTTGGAGGCCGACCGCCTGGCCGCCGCCGATCTGGTCCTGGACGGCTCCGGACCGGTGGACCAGTTGCGGGGCGAGATCGACCGGCGGCTGGTCCCGCTGCTCGGCCAGATCGAGCGGCCCGCGCGGTGACCGCGTGGCGCGTGTCGGCGCTGTCACCGGATACTCGCGGCGGGACTCGGCGGTGATCGAGGTCAAGCCTGGGACCAACTGGCCGACAGCCGACAGCCAACCGGCCGCCGGGGCCGTCAGGGCGCCGGGGTCGCCAGGTAGGGGGCGGGGTTGGCCAGCACCTGATCCAGCACCGACCAAGCGGCGCCTTCGATGGCGGCGGTCGGACCGGCCCGTGCCGCGCGCACGATCACCTCGGCGCCGCCCCAGCGGGCGGCCAGGGCGCGTTCGGCCAAGGCCTCGCGCAGGGGCGCGGCCAGGGCGGGGGAGAGCTGCGCGTAGTCGCCGCCGAGCACCACCTGGGTGATGTCGAGCAGGTTCAGCACCCCGGCCAGTCCGGCCGCCAACCGTCCGACCACCTGGCCGAAGCCCGCGCCACCAGCGCCGGCCGGGGCGGCCACCCGGTCGGCGCCGAGGGCCGCCAAGACCTCCTCCGGGCCGGCCGACGCGGGCAGGCCGACCGCCTGGGCGATGGCGCGCCGCCCGGCGTACGTCTCAAGGCAGCCGCGGGCGCCGCAGGTGCAGACCGGGCCGGCGGGATCGACTGTGACGTGGCCGATCTCGCCCGCCCAGCCGTGCGGGCCACCGGTCAGGGCGCCCGCCAAAACCAGCCCGGCGCCGATGCCGGCCTCGGCCGAGAGGTAGATGAACGACTGCTCGGCCGGGTCCGGCCCGGCTAGGCGGGCCTCGGCCCGGGCGGCCAGATTGGCCTCGTTGTCCAACCTCAGCGGACGGCCGACCTGGGCCTCGAACGGCCGCAGGTCGAGCCCGCGCCAACCCAGGTTGGGCGCGTTGAGCAGGGCCGGGCGGCCGCCGGCGGTAGTGGTCAGACCGGGCAGCGCCAGGCCCACGCCGACCACTGGCGCGCCGTTCCGCTCCAGGCGGCCGATGACGTCCCGGCTGAGGCCGGCCAGGTGGGCAAGCACTTCGGCCGGGTCGGAGCGCCGCAGGTCGGCGGCCTCGAGCCGTTCGGCCAGGACTGCACCGGTCAGGTCGAAGGCTTTGAGCCCGACGTAGTCGACGTTGACCTCCAGGCCCAGCCCGGCCAGCCGCCCGGGGGCGGGCGCCAGGGGCACGGTCGGCCGCCCGGCCTGCGCGGCCGCGACCGGGCTCAGCTCCACGATCAGCCCGGCCCGCAGCAGCTCGTCGGCTAGCTGTGACACGGTCGTCTTGTGCAGGCCCGCCCGTCGCGCGATCTGCCCGCGCGAGGCCGCCCGGCCGGGCGCCGGCCCGCCCCGCCAGGCCGCCCGGCAGACCTCGGTCAAGACCAGCCCGAGGTTCCGCTCGCGCAGTTCCGACGCCGCCGCCACGCTTACCTCCCCACCAACCGTCTCGCAGCTGTCGCCCAGCCGTTGTCCGATGCCGTCCGGCTCAGCGACCGCAATGCGTTTGACCCGATCCGGGCAGGACAAGCCTAGTCGGCTCGAGCCGTGCCCGCCTGGCGGGCGGCGCCGGCAAGCTCTTAGCTGACACGCCCCGAACGGGGGTTTCAGCGTCGCGGGCACCGCCTACAATCGTCCGGGTGAGCGAACGGCTGGTGGTGCATGGGGCGAGGGAGCACAATCTCAAGGACGTGACCGTGGACCTGCCGCGCGACCGGCTGATCGTGTTCACCGGGCTGAGCGGGTCTGGGAAGTCGTCGCTCGCCTTCGACACGATTTTCGCGGAGGGCCAGCGCCGGTACGTCGAGTCGCTGTCGAGTTACGCCCGGCAGTTCTTGGGCCAGATGGACAAGCCCGATGTCGACTTCATCGACGGGCTCAGCCCGGCCGTCTCGATCGACCAGAAGGCCACCAACCGCAACCCGCGCTCGACCGTCGGGACCATCACCGAGGTTTACGACTACTTGAGGCTGCTGTTCGCGCGGGCCGGGGTGCAGCACTGCCCGGTCTGCGGCGCGGTCATCACCTCGCAGACGCCGGCGCAGATCGTTGACCAGCTATTGACCTTGCCGGAGGGGACCAGGCTGCAACTGCTGGCGCCGATGGTGCGCGGCCGCAAGGGCGAATACCAGGACCTGTTCGAGGAACTGCGGGCCAAGGGCTTCGCCAGGGTCCGGGTGGACGGCGAGGTCGCCGGCCTCGAAGCGCCTCCGGTGTTGGACAAGAAGGTCAAGCACTCGATCGAGGCGGTGGTCGACCGGTTGGTGGTCAGGGACGGCCAGCGCCGCCGCTTCACCGACTCGGTCGAGACCGCGCTCAACTTGGCCGATGGCGTGGTCGTCGCCGAGATCGTGGAGCGGGCGTCGGCCGGCCAGCCAGCCGACGAACCGGCCGGCCCGCCAAGACCGGGCCGGACGCTGCGCTTCTCCGAGAAGCGGGCCTGCCCCAACGAGCACCAGTTGACCCTGGAGGAGATAGAGCCGAGGACCTTCTCCTTCAACGCCCCGTACGGGGCCTGCCCCGAATGCACCGGGATCGGCACCCGCCTGGAGGTGGACCCGGACCTGGTGGTGCCGGACCAGGATCTGTCGCTTCAGGACGGCGCCATCGCGCCCTGGCGGGGCGCCGCCTGGGAATACCACCAGCACGTCTTGGCGTCCTTGGCCGAGGACCTCGGCTTCGCCATGGACGCCCCCTGGCGCGCCCTGCCGCAGCGGGCCAGAGACGCCATCCTCCACGGGCAGGATTTCCGGGTCCACGTCAAGTACCGCAACCGCTGGGGCCGCCAGCGCCAGTACTCGACCGGCTACGAGGGCGTCATCCCGCAGATCGAGCGCCGCCACGCCGAGACCGAGTCGGACTGGTCGCGCGAGCGCTGGCAATCGTATATGCGCGAAGTGCCCTGCCCGGTTTGCCAGGGCGCCCGCCTCAAACCGGAGGTCCTGGCGGTGACCGTGGGCGAACTGTCGATCGCCGACGTCTGCGCCCTCGGCATCGGGCAATGCCGTTCCTTCCTGCAAACGCTGGAACTGGGCGCCAAAGAGCGGGCCATCGCCGTCCAAGTGCTCAAAGAGATCGACGCGCGGCTCGGCTTCCTGCTCGACGTGGGCTTGAACTACTTGTCGCTGGACCGGCCGGCCGCGACCCTGTCCGGCGGCGAGGCCCAACGGATCAGGCTGGCCACGCAGATCGGCTCCGGGCTGGTCGGCGTGCTGTACGTGCTGGACGAGCCGTCGATCGGCCTGCACCAACGCGACAACCACCGGCTGATCGCCACCCTGACGCGGCTGCGCGACCTGGGCAACACCCTGATCGTGGTCGAGCACGACGAGGACACCATCAGGGCGGCGGACTGGATTGTCGACATCGGGCCGGGGGCGGGCGAGCAGGGCGGCGAGATCGTCCACTCCGGCTCCATCGCCCAACTGGAGGCCAATCCGCGCTCCCTGACCGGCCAATACCTGGCCCGCCGGCGGCAGATCCCAGTCCCGGCCAAACGCCGGCCGACCTCCGCCCGGCGCCAGGTGACGGTCCACGGCGCCGCCGAGCACAACCTGCGCGACATCGACGTGTCCTTCCCGGTCGGCGCCCTCACGGCCGTCACGGGAGTGTCCGGCTCCGGGAAGTCGACCCTGGTCAACGCCATCCTCTACAACGTCCTGGCCAACCAGTTGAATGGCGCCCGCCACGTGCCCGGCCGCCACGGCCGGGTCACCGGCCTGAACCTGCTGGACAAGGTGGTGCACGTGGACCAGGGTCCGATCGGGCGGACGCCGAGGTCCAACCCGGCCACCTACACCGGCGTGTGGGACCACATCAGGAAGCTGTTCGCCCAAACCCCGGAGGCGAAACTGCGCGGCTACGGCCCGGGCCGGTTCTCCTTCAACGTCAAGGGCGGGCGCTGCGAGGCCTGCAAGGGCGACGGCACGCTCAAGATCGAGATGAACTTCCTGCCCGACGTCTACGTGCCCTGCGAGGTCTGCCACGGCGCCCGTTACAACCCGGACACCTTGGAGGTCCACTACAAGGGCAAGACCGTGGCGGACGTGCTGGCCATGCCGATCGACGAGGCGGCCGAGTTCTTCCGGCCGATCGGCGCCATCGCCCGGCACCTGGACACGCTGGTGAACGTGGGGCTGGGCTACGTCCGGCTCGGCCAGAGCGCCCCGACCCTGTCCGGGGGCGAGGCCCAGCGCGTCAAACTGGCCTCTGAGCTGCAGCGGCGCTCCACCGGCAAGACCGCCTACGTGCTTGACGAGCCGACCACCGGGCTGCACTTCGACGACATCCGCAAGCTCCTGGGCGTGCTGCAGGGCCTGGTCGACAAGGGCAACACGGTGATCGTGATCGAGCACAACCTCGACGTCATCAAGTCCGCCGATTGGGTGGTGGACCTGGGGCCGGAGGGCGGGGCGGACGGCGGCCTGGTGGTGGCCGAGGGCACGCCCGAGCAGGTCGCGGCCAACCCGGCCAGTTTCACCGGGCAGTTCCTGGCGCCGCTGGTCACTTGATGGTGACGCCGTGCTCCTTCAGGAACGTCACCGGGTCGGTGGTCGCGCCGCCGACTGAGACCTCGAAGTGCAGGTGCGGCCCGGTCGACTGGCCGGAGTTGCCGGTCAGGGCGATCTGCTCGCCGGCCACGACCTCGTCGCCGACTTGGACCAAGATTCCGCCCAGGCCGTCCATGTGCAGGTAACGGGTCGAGATCTGGTCGGCGTGGACAATCTCGATGGTCCAGTTGCCGCCGGAGTCCGGCCCGACGCGCGTGACCACGCCGTCGCGGGCGGCGTAGATCGGCTTGCCGCGCGAGCCGGTCATGTCGACGCCGCCGTGCATCTTGAGCACGCCATAAATCGGATGGATGCGCATGCCGTAGCCGGAGGACACCGGTCCGGCGCCCGGCTGGGTCCAACCGTCCGCGCTGACCGCGTACGGCGAGTCGCCGCCGCGCAATTGATACCCTTGTTCGGCCGACGACCAAGCGACCTGCCCATCGGCGTCGAGAAGCTGCAGTGCCCCGTCATCGGTCAGGATCAGCCGCGCGCCCGGCGCCGCAGCTTCCGCCGCCCACACCGTCTGGTCGCCGACCTGGACCACCAAGGCGCCGTCGTCCCGCAAGGCCAGCACGGCGCCCGGGTCCGGCTCCGCGTCCAGCGACCAAAGCTTTTGGTTGCGGTTGTTGCACAGCACGATGCCGTCGGCGCCCTCGACGCTCACCCAATGGCTATTGGAGGGGCTGGTCAGGCGGTCCCCGACGACCAGGCGGGCGCCCGGCAGCAGTTCGGTCGGGTACAGGCGGGTGCTGGCGACGATCTGGGCCAGCACTTCCGGCTTCTCGCCCGGGCGCTGCACGAACAAGGTGTAGCTGTAGGCGGTGTCGGGCTG
>JAIROU010000433.1 GCA_031257375.1 Bifidobacteriaceae bacterium | reverse complement strand
CTTCCCGGTTTGTGTCCAACGGGCTTTCTAACACTCCCATTGTCGCAGGTCGGAAGGCATTTTTCAGATCAAACCGCCACGTGTCGCCAACCCCTTACTCGCGGATCTGGGTCTGACGGAGGCTTCGCCGAGGGGGCTGGTTCGTGGGGTCCAAACGTAACCTACCTGGGACGCGCCGGCCTGATCGAGATCGACGGGCTGAAGACCGCGTTCCTATCCGGCATCTACGGGGAACGAACGTTCCGGGAAGCCGGTGACGGCAAGCCCCGTCCAGCAGTGGGCCGGCGCGCCGGGCACTACACTCCGGCCGAACTTGCGAAGACGCGCGAAGCTTTGGCCCAGGGGGCACACGTCCTCGTCGCCCATGATTGGCCGGTCGGCGTGTCCGAGGCCAGCCGCTTCGGCGTGTCAGGCGACAAGAACATCCGCGCTCTGATTGATCGGCACCAGCCGTTGCTGTCGCTGCACGGCCACATGCACCGCCCCGAATCGGCGGTCTTCGGGCGCACTCGAGTGGAGTGCCTCGCCATAGTCGGCTACCGCTCCGGCGACCCGCTGGCGGCCGTCGGCATATGGGACATCGACACCGACTGCGGAGCGGTCAGGAGGCTCGCCTGATGACCCGCGCCACTGTCAAAACCATCTCATGGTGGCATGTGTTTGACACCTTCGCACCTGTCAAAACCTTGACATTTTGGTAAGGTATTGACATGGCCGCGATTCGCACCCAGCTAGAGCGCCTGCGCGAGCTCGCCATGGACCAGCACGGCCTGGTCACCACCGCGCAGGCGTTGGAGGACGGCATCGGGCACGCGGAGTTGTCCAAGCTCGTTGCCCGCGGCCGTCTGGACCGGGTGGCCCACGGCGTCTACCGGGTGCCCCAAGTGCCGGAAACAGAGTACGACCAGTACGCGCTGGCGGTGTTGTGGACCGGCGCGCCGGAGGCGTGCCTGAGCCACGACACGGCCCTGATGGCGTGGGACATAACGGACATCAACCCAGACAGGACGCACGTCACGGTCGCCAAGAATAGGCGCTTGCGCCGGTCTGGCGGAGGCCTCTACGTGATCCACCACCAAGACTTGGCCAGCGGCCAGAAGTCTTGGTGGCAAGGCATCCGGGTGACTGACGTGCCGACAACCATCCGCCAGTGCATCGACGCAGACGTGCCCACCTATCTGATCCGCCAAGCCCTCGAACGAGCCGGACGCACAAGCCTGCTGCGCCAGGCCGACAGACAGCGTTTGACCGACCGCCTGGAGGAACGCGATGGCAACCACTGATCCTGTGAACTTGGCGGACGCCCTGAGTCTGCTGCGGCCGAAGGACAAGACGCCCAACTCCGCGCGGGTCTTGAGCGTGTGGGTCGCGCAGGCCCAAGAGCGCCTCGGTTCGGGAGGGTCGCGCCTGGGGTGGCTGGTGGCGTCAACCGTTGTCACCGCCGCCCTGCAACGGACTGTTGACAACGCCGGGCGGGCTAGGTTCCTGCTCAAGGGCGGCACCATGCTCCAATACCGGCTTCCGGGCATGAGCCGCACCACCCAAGACTTGGACGGACTTGTCACCGGCGATCTGGACAGCTTCGTTGAGCAGGTTGACGGTGCGCTCGAAGAGCCGTGGGGACCGCTCACTTTGGCCCGCGGGCCCGTGGAGACAATCAACGTCCCCCACAAGGTGGCCAAGCCCCGCCGGTTCGATGTCGTGGTATCCCTGAGCGGCATAACATGGCGGCGCATCCAGGTGGAAATCTCTCCCGACGAGGGCCTCGCCGGAGCAGTGGCCGAAGATCTGCCTTCGCCATCGCTGGCTGGCTTCGGCCTTCCCACACCCGACCGGCTTGTCAGTTTGGCGATGCGCTACCAGGTCGCGCAGAAGGTCCACGCGGCCACCGACCCGCATGATCCGCCGGAGTTCCTGAACGACCGTCCCAGGGACGCCGTCGACCTCGTGCTGATGCGCGACCTGATAACCCAGACCCGCGAACCGAGCCTGACCGCCATCCGAGAAGCCGTCACCGACATCTTCGCCGCGCGGGAAGCCGAGGCGGAAGCCCTCGGGAGAGCAGGACGGCCATGGCCTGCCCGTCTGACCCCTTACCCGCACTGGGAGGTCGGGTTCGCCAAGGGCGCCGCGCAGGCCGAACTGCCCCTGACCATGCGGGAGGCGGTCAGCCAGGTCAACGCATGGCTGGATGAGGTCGACGCGGCCTGACCACCCTAAACCCACCGGTCGCGGCCCGGTCGCCAGGCGTCGAGGTCGTTCGGTGCGCTTCTTGCCGCCCCGAGCTGCTCAGCTAGACCGCCGTTCCCAGTTTGTCCAGCACGTCGGTCAGGTCCGGGGCCTGGTGGGCCTTTTGGACGTAGTGGGTGCGGGTCACGTTCGGGCTGGAGTGCCCAAGCTGGGCGGCGGCATCGTTGGTGGTGTGCTCGCGGTCCAACAAGGTCGCGACAGTCTTGCGGAGTGGGGAGTGACCCACTCGAAGCCGGTGTCGCGCCGGGCTTCGCGCCACTGGCGGCGGAAGTTGGCGGGCGGGCGCAAGGTGCCCGCGGCGGAGGGGAAGACGACAGCGGCATCGTTGGCCGCCCG
>JAIROU010000427.1 GCA_031257375.1 Bifidobacteriaceae bacterium | reverse complement strand
GCCGCGTTTCGGGTTCGCCCCGCCGGTCAGGGCGCCCTTCCCGGGCCGGGGGGCTTGACGCGGAAGCGGGCGTGCAGGATCGGGGTGCGCGCGGGGTCGACGCGCGCGGGCGGGATGAGTTGGGGGTAGCCGTGGTGGGGGTTGATCTCGATCCGCCAGCGGTGGGGGTCGTCCCAGCCCGGGTCGCCGGGCTTGAGCCCGCCCGGGGTTGCGCGCGCGGGTTCGACTAGCTGGTGGTGCCGGCCGCAGACCAGCGCCAGGCCGTTGACCGAAGTCTCGCCGCCCGCCCACCAAGGGACCAGGTGGTGGGCGTGGCAGACGATCACGGGCTGGTCGCAGCCTGGGAAGACGCATCCGCGATCCCGATGCTCAAGGGCTTGGCGGATGGCTGGCGGCACCACTCTTTGCCGGCGGCCGACGTCGAGCGGTTGGCCGGCGGGCCCGAGGATGATGCGGCGCACTTCGGCGTCGCACAGGATCTGGTCCAGTTCGGTCGCCGCGGGCGGCCAGAGTGTTTGGTCGTACACCCCGGCGGGCGCGCCGGATTTCAGGGAGTTCCAGTCGATTGTGACTGACACCTGGGGCAGCGACCTGACGTTGGCCGGCGGCCGACCGGCCGGGGCCGGAGCGGTCGGGGCCGGAGCGGTCGGGGCCGGCGCGGCGCGTCCGGGCGCTGCGCCATCGTGGGCAGAGCCCACGCCGAAGGCCTCTCGGCCGAGCCGGCTCGCGCTCCCGGCAAGGTTGGCGTTCGGGCTGGTCGGCGGCCTGGAATCGGCTGCCGCGGCGGGGTTGGTGGCCGCGGGGGTGGTGGCAGTGGGACGGGTGGCCGCGGCGGGGTTGGTGGCCGCGGGACGGGTGGCCGCGGCGGGGTTGGTGGCGGCGTGGATGCCGAGGCTGTTCAGCTCGATCTGGGCGTCGACCATGAGGGCGGCGCGCGTCGGGGCCGAGCCGTCCGGGTTTGGCGGCGGCCCGCCTGGCCGTTTGGCGGCCTGGGAGGCCATTCGCAGGAGTGTCTGGTGCCAGGCCTGGCCCAGTCCGGTTGGCAGCTGGCCGCCGAACCGGGTTGAGGCCCGGTCGTGTTTGAACCAGATGTGGCGGTCTCGGATGGCCCTGCGCGACTCGGCCTCTTGCCGCCCGGCCGGGTCCACGCCAGCTTGCGCCAACGCGTCCGCGACCAAGCCGCGGGCTTTGGAAGCGACTTCATCCGCGCCGGCGGCGGCCGCGCCGGCGAGCAACTCGCGCTGGGCGTCCTCAAGCGCCTTGTCGCCCAGATCGCCCACCGGGAAAGCCTCGAGCTCGCGCGCGGCCGCTTGGGCCTTGCCCAAACCGATCCCCCCTTGCTGGGCCGCCTGGCTCAGCACCCCGAACGGGCGCAACCGCTTCGATTGCTTGACCAGCGAGGTCGCCTCCCGGCCGCTCAACAGCCCGGTCTTGCCCAAGCGCGAGGCGACGTCCAAGCCCTCGGCCGCCTGGGCCGCGCCGTGGCGGTCAGCCTCCCCCGCCAGCGCCACGCTCAGAGACTTGGCCTGGTCCGCCAGCCGGATCACGGCGTCAAGGTTCGCCAAGCGCCGCTCCGGCGACCAGGCCGACCGGTCTTTGGCGGCGAAGGCCGACAAAGACCGCGCGCTTTGCCGCAGCTCGAAGTCGGGGCCAGCGTCTCCGCCGCGCCGCCGTGACCCTTGACGGGGATCGGAGGAGCCCGTCGAGTCCTGGGTCAACAGCGTGAGCGTCATACAACTATTCTATAGCGTGGCGACCGATTAGTCAACCCATTCCCCGGTCCCGAACCGCGCGATTCGCGACTGGCCGGGCGGGCCCGGTCCCGCCCGGGCGGCTGCCGGGTCGGCCCCCCGAGCGGCGCCCGCGGGCGACAATCCCGGGGCTCGGCGCGCGGGGCGCCATGCTCCAAGGCGCCATGCCGACCAAACTAAACCATGGGACTGACACCGATAACAGAGCACCGGGCAAGCGACAACGGCCCGCGCCCCGGTCCAAGGCGCTGCCGCCACTGGACGGACCGCGCCGTGACCGCCCCCTGCCCGCTCGCCGCGTCCCCGCAAACCCTCGATCCCCGGGGTTCTTTGCGTCTACGCCGTCGGCGGGCGCCGTCGGCGGGCGCCGCCGCGAGGCTTCGGCCATGGGCTTCGCCGCCGGTCGCCGCCCGCAGCGGCGCCGCCCGCCGGGCGAAAGAGGGCCGGCCCTTCTCCGCGTGAAGGACCGGCCCCTTTCGGATGCCGATTCAGCGTTGGCCGAGCAGATACCGGCGCCGCGCCACCAAAGCCGCGCCAGCCAGCACCATGGCCAGGCTGAAGACCGTCATCGCGCCCAGGCCTGATGTCCCGGTGACGGGCAAATCTCTGGGCCCGTCCCCAGGCTTTGCACCAGGCTTTCCACCAGGCTCTCCACCAGGCTCTCCCCCAGGCTCGCCGTCCGGCTCTTCCCCAGGCTCGCCGCTCGCTTCGGTCACGGTGACCCGCTGGGTCAGCGTCACGCCTTCACCGAGAACCACCAGGTCGTAAGCACCCGCAGGCACGCCAGCCGGGATTGTAACCGTGACCGCGAAAAGGCCGGCGGCGTCAACCAGGCCGGTCGCGAGTTGCGCGTCCCCGGATGGCAGGCGCAGCACCACTGTCAATTCCGATCCCGGCGTGGCCCCCGTGACCGTCAGACCCAGCGCCGCGCCCACCTGAGCCGAAGTCGTGGAGACCACCAGAGCGGGCGGTGTCTCAACTGGCGGGGGTTCCTCGCCGACTTCGCGGAGCTCGTCGATCGCGTTCAGCAACGCTTCGGTCGCGCTGTCGAGTTGCTCCTGGGTCGCGGCAGGGTCCCCGAGCGCGGCCTGGGCCTGGCCGAGAGCCGCCTCCAAAGCCGCCCACGAATCGGCGGTGTAAGCGCTCCGATCCAAGGCCTCAGCCTGGTCAATGGCCGCCTCCAAAGCCGACGTGTTGACGGGCTCCGGGCCATAATCGAAGGTTTGCGGAAGGGCGTAGAGCGCGCCGGCGCCGGGTTCCAAGGACAGCGCAAGCTCCGAGTTCTCAAGAACCACGGAAAGCTGCCCGCCGTCGATGTCGGAAATCCTCGTCAGAGCGCCAATCCGATCGTCGAACTGGAGAACGGTGTTCGAAGTCTCCAGCGTCGAATTGTTGACGACGTACAGGTAGTTCTGCCCACTCACGCGGTCGCGCAGATAGGACAGGACCAGATCGTCGCTGTCAGCGGCCTGAACGAAGAAGTCCGCCGGCACCGAGGGATTCCCGTAAGAGTTCCCGTTCAAATACACCTCGAGCGCGTCGAGATTGACCAGGGTGGCGCCGAGAGCGTGCGCTTTGGAATTGACGTCCTTGGCCCACTCATACACTTCGGTCTTGACGCCCGATCGGGTGATGGGGCTGGCGAAGTCCTGCATGGCCTCGCCGTTCTTGGACGTGGCCTGCCAGAGGAAATACGACAGTTGCTTGTAGCCGTAGGCCAAGGCGGTGTTGACTTGCCAGAGCAGTTCGGCCTCGGTCGTCTTCCGGTAAGTGTCCGTCGCGAAGGACTGCAAGTAGGTGCCCATCTTGACGTTGTACTCGAGGCCGATTTTCCGGTTCCAGTCCAGGGCGTTCATCCAGGCCTGGTAGTTGACCTCGTCCGTGCCGGTGAACGGATAGCGGTCCCAGATCAGATAGTCGTTGACCTGGAGCGAGGGACGGATCCCACCTGTCTGGTCGAGGAACTCACCGACGAAGGCGCGGTTGCCCGCCTCGGTGTCCGCTCCGTTGCCGACCAGTGCTGTGTAGTAGTTCGTGACCGGAAGATAGTCCTGGCCGCAGCCCTTGATCCGGTTGAAGGCCCCGGCGACGCGGCTGATCGGCTGCGGTTCGTCCTGGATGAAGAAGCCTATGACCCCCGGCACGTTCTGGTAGTCGCTGAGGAACTCGCACGTCTCTTCCTGGTCCATGTCCACCAGCGCGCCGGTGCGGTGCTCCCCGACGGTCATGTCCATACCGTACTTGTGGGCCAACCGCGCGATCTCCAGATTCGCCTCTCGCGTGTTTGTTCCCCAGGTCAAGTCGCCATTGGCCATGAACTGGTCAACGCCCGCCTCGGCCATCCACTGGAATTGCTCGTCGGTCACGAAGGTCGCCTTGGTTCCCGAATAGACCTGGATCTCAATGTTGTCGGCGCCCATCTTCGGGCGTTCCGCAATGACCTCGACGGGCGCGGAGCCCCAGACTTTAGCGCTCGGGTCCCGCAGTTCGATGGCGGCGGCGCCGACCGCGACAGCCGTGACTGTGCCGTCGGGCGCGACAGTTGCCACGGCTGGGTCCGTCGAGGCCCATTCAAGCGTCACGCCGTCCGGCGAACCTCCCAAGATGGTGGCCTGAAGCGTTTCTGACACGCCCGGCAACAACTCGAGCGCGGGCTTGTCAATCACCGCGCAGCCTTGGTCGCGCGCGCCCCACACCGCGAATTCGGCCATTCTGGCGACATAGGCGCTGTAGATCATTGGTCGCAGATCCGTCCAATACCGCACGTAACGCGCTTCAACGGGACTCGCCAGCGTCACAGTCACCGGCTCGACTTGGTCTGGCGGATAGGCCACCGGCCCGGAGTCCGCCACCTTTGTCCATAAGGCGCCGTCATTGGAGACCTGTATCTCAAAGCTTGACGGGAACAGCTGTCCCATCGGGAATAGTGTCACCGCCTCGACGCTGGCGGCACAGGTCAGGTCGTAGCGCAACCAGGTCGCCATGGCCTCATCGCGCCCGTAGGTAGCGTCTGTCAGCCACGAGCCGGTAGACCATCCCGTCACGCCGCTTATGTCGCCGTCGTTGAGATAGCGGGCGGTCGAACGCCCGCCGCTGCTGGTTGATTCGCCGGGCATCACCCGAGCCCCCAGAGCCAGATCTGACGTCCCGGGCGGCGCGTAATCCTCCAGGGCATTGGCGTTCAGGTCGGCGAACCGGAAAGCCGCGATCTCAGAGATTTCGATCTTGTGGACGCCATAGTTCACGCCGTAACTGGTAGTCCACAGTTGCAGCATTGACGGCTCTCGGGCCTCTTGCAAAGACATGTCCCAGCCGTCGATCACCACTGGGCCCTTCGGGCGGCCTGTGTCCGGATCCTTCTGGAAGGTCGCGTGGTCCGGGAAGTAGCGTTCCTCGATGGTGCCTCCGGGACCCTCCTGGTCGCGGAGCGCCACAACGAAGAAGGTCGGGAACCATTCGGCGTAGGTGTCGCCGTCTCCGGCCGGGTAGATAACCACCCGGTTCACCTCTCCGGCCGTCTCCAAGTGGACATAGGCAAAAAAGTCCGTGCCGTTGGCGCCCATGGTGTTGGACTTCCAAACAGCGCTAGAAGCAGGGCTGGCCAAACCATCGTTCACGCAATCGAGGCATGAATCGGGAGCGGTGTTGTAGGCGCCGGTGATATCACCGCCGCCGAGGGCGGCGTTATACACAATCTGGCCCGCCGGTGGGGTTGGGGCCATGTCGTTCACATTCGGCGGATTCGACCCAGCCGCCCAGGTTGGGCTGGCTGGCAAGACTGTCATCATGCCCGCCATCAGCCCCGTCGCCAACAGCCCGCCCAGGGCCCTGACGGTCTTAGTAGTTCGCATGCTTTCTCCTTTGAAACATCTGTGGTAAGAGGTGGTCGCACCCCGGCGACCCGTGCGCGGCCGAGCCTTCTCCGAGATCGGTTGCCGCAACCGTTCCAGTAAAGCAGGTTGCAGCTTATCCGGCAAGTGTTGAAACCGGCTTTCATAACCCGCCTCTGAAGCCGCCCTGGTGGGCGCGGCCGCGTCCCAGGCGGCTAAGGACACGCCGATAAATTAGTGGCGGTTTGTTGGTGGCTTGGCGGATGATGGTCGTGTGGCCGACGAAGTGGGAGCTCCCGGCGTGCTGGGCGAGATGTTCGACCGGCTGCTGC
>JAIROU010000404.1 GCA_031257375.1 Bifidobacteriaceae bacterium | reverse complement strand
AGCCGCTGACCAGCCACAACGCGAAAAGGCCCCCGCCACAATTGTTGGTCTCGATTCGAAACCGCGCCACAAATGTTGGTCTCGATTGGGAATCACGCCACAAATGTTGGTCTCGATCGGGGAGCACGGGAGAAATGTTGTGGTCGACGCGGCAGCCCGCGACGAGTGCCGGCCTCGGCCGGCTCTGGCCGACTCGGCCGGGCGCCGGCCACATCGGCCAGCGACCCGGGGCCGCCACTTTGGCCATAGCCCTGTCCCCCTTGTCGGAGATCTTTGGGGCTTTGACTGTCAGGCCTCGGCTAGGCGGGCGTTTTCTTGGGCGACGATTGAGGGGTCGAGTTTCGTGAAGACTGGTTGGGCGGCTGGCACGGCCTGGCCTGCGGGAATCGGTTGGCGCCGCCAGGCCGGGGCCGTGCGGGGCGTGTCGCGGCCGTAGTCGCCGGTGATGATCGGGTAGGAGCGGGACGGGTCGTCCAGGTCGGTCACTTCTTCGATGACCGGCTTGTCGCCGAACTGACGGTCATAACCCAGGCAGGCGTCGACCGCCTGGGCGGAATGGGGCAGGAACGGTGCCAGCAGGGTGTTGCAATCGGACACGCATTGGGCCGCGACGTGGAGGACCTCGGCCATCCTGGCCCGGTCGGCATCGTCTCCCTTGGCCAATTTCCACGGCGCGGTATCCGCCAAGTACTTGTTGACCTGGGCGACCGTCTTCATGGCGGCGGTGATGGCGGCCTTTTGGCGGTGCGCCTTGATCGAGCGGCCGACCTCGCCAAAGGCCAGCTCGGTGGCCCGCAGCACGGCCTGGTCCTCCGCGGTCGGCGCCTCGGGCGGCGGCGGGATCGCCCCCAAATTCTTGTGTATCAGGTTGACCGTCCGGTTGACCAGGTTGCCCCAGCCGGCCACCAACTCCGAATTGGTCCGGCGGACGAATTCCTCCCAGGTGAACTCGGCGTCCTGGCTTTCCGGCCCGGCCACGGCGATGAAATAGCGCAAGGCGTCCGGCTGATAGCGCGACAGCATGTCCCGCACCAATATGACCCGCCCGCGCGAGGATGAGAACTGCTGGCCGCCGATGTTCAAGAACTCCGAGGAGACCACCTCGGTCGGCAGGTTCAACTCGCCGTAGACTCCGGGCTGGCCGCCGCGCGAGCCTTGGCCGTTGTAGCCCAGCAATTCGGCCGGCCAAATTTGGGAATGGAAGGTGATGTTGTCCTTGCCCATGAAGTAATAGGAGCGCGCCTCCGGCGAGTTCCACCACTGGCGCCAAGAATCGGCGTCGGCCGCCTGGCCGGTGCGCAGTGCCCGCCGCCGCGCCCATTCGATCGAGGCCGACAAATATCCGACCACGGCGTCGAACCAGACGTAGATGCGCTTGTTCGGATTGTCCTCCCAGCCTTCCAGCGGCACCGGGATGCCCCAGTCGATGTCGCGCGTCATGGCCCTGGGCCGGACGTCCTCGAGCAGGTTGAAGGAGAACTTCAGCACGTTCGGGCGCCAGTCGGCGCGCGTCTCCAACCAGGCCGCCAGCGATTCGACCAGCGAGGGCAGGTCGAGGAAGAAGTGGTTCGACTGGACGAACTTGGGCGTCTCGCCGTTGATCCGCGAGCGCGGCTTGATCAGGTCGATCGGGTCGAGTTGGTTGCCGCAGTTGTCGCACTGGTCGCCCCGCGCGCCGTCGAAGCCGCAGATCGGGCAGGTGCCCTCGACGAACCGGTCCGGCAGGGTGCGGCCGGTCGAGGGCGAGATCGCGCCCATGGTGGTCTTCTCGACCATGTAGCCGTTCTGGTGGACGGTCCGGAACATCTCTTGGACGACGGCGTAATGGTTGGCGGTGGTGGTGCGGGTGAACAGGTCGTAGGCCAGGCCGAGCCGTTGCAGATCCTCGGCGATGACGCGGTTGTAGCGGTCGGCCAGCGCCTGGGCGCTGATGCCCTCTTGTTCGGCCTGGACCAGGATGGGCGTGCCGTGCTCGTCGGTGCCGGAGACCATCAGCACGTCGTTGCCCGCCATTCGCATGTAGCGTGAGAACACGTCCGAGGGGACGCCGAAGCCGGCCACGTGGCCGATGTGCCTGGGGCCATTGGCGTACGGCCAGGCCACCGCGGACAAAACACGAGTCATGGGGAAAAGCCTACTGGGGCTGACGCCGCCTCGGCCCGGGGCGTCGCGCCCCGCCGCCGGCCGCTCGCCTTCCGCCGACCAGCCGCCGACCAGCCGCCGACCAGCGGTCTGCCATTTTGCGGACTGGGCAGTTTCTATTCTGCGTACTGGACAGTCTCCATTTTGCGGATTGCACCGTCGCTTTTCTGCGGAATGAGCGTAGTCTGAGGAGATGGTCTACATCGCCCGCGTGGCCGACTCAGAGTTGGCGAACCGCCTGGGGCGCAGCGGCGCCGTCCTCGTGGAGGGCGCGAAGGGTTGCGGGAAGACGGAGATGGCGACCCGCGCGGCCGCCAGCTGGGTGCGGGTCGACACCGATCCGGACGTGCCCGCCCTGATGGAAATAGACCCGTCCCGCATACTCGACGGCGCGGTCCCGCGCCTCATAGACGAGTGGCAGTGGCAACCGGACCTGTGGAACCACATCCGGCGCGCCGTCGACGACCGCAAGGCCGCCGGGCAGTTCATCCTGACCGGCTCGTCCACGCCGGAGGCCTCGGTCCGCCGCCACTCCGGGGCCGGCCGGTTCTCAGTCATGCGCCTGCGGCCCATGTCGCTTTGGGAACTGGGGCTTTCGACCGGCGAGGTCTCCTGGCAGGCCATCCGCGAGGGCGGGTCGGCGGCGGCCGCGGTCGGCGCGCTGGGTGTTGACGAATGGGCCGAGGTGATCGCCGCCGGGGGCTGGCCGGCCATGGCCCGCCGCGGCGCCGCCGAAGCTCGCGAATACGTCCTCGACTACCTCGACCTGTTGGCCGAGGCCGACATGAGCGCAGCCGACCAGGTCCGCCGCGACCCAGTCCGCGTCCGCCGCCTGCTGGCCTCAATCGGGCGCAACACCGCCACCACCGCGACCATCGCCACCCTGACTGCGGACACCGCCGGAAGCGACAGCCGAATCAGCCGCGACACCGTCTCGGCCTACCTGGCCGCCCTGAACCGATTGATGATCGCCGAAGACCTGCCGGCCTGGACCACGGCGCTGAGGGACTCCGCGACTTTGCGCAAGGCGCCCAAGCGGCATTTGGTGGATCCCTCGCTGGCCGCCGGCGCCATGGGCGCCACCCCGGCCAAGCTGTCCCGCGAGCCCAAGACCCTCGGCAACCTGTTCGAGTCGCTGGTCATCCGGGACCTGCGGGTTTACTGCGCCGCCGCCAGGGGCGAACTGTTCCACCACCGCGACTCCGCCGGGCGGGAGATCGACGCCATCGTCGCCTACCCCGACGGCTGGGTCGCCTGCGAGGTCAAACTCGGCGCCGGCGCGGTCGAGGCCGCCGCCCAAAACCTCAAGGCCGTCGTCTCCAAGATCGACACCCAAACCGTCGGGCCGCCCGACGCGCTCGTCATAGTGACCGGCACGGGACCCGGCTACCGCCGCCGCGACGGCGTCCACGTCATCCCCGCCAGCGCCCTCAAACCCTGAGCGCCTGGTCGAGGCGGCTGGCAACGCCGACGCGGCGGTCTCATCCGGAGGGCCGACGACGCGGCTCGGACCGCCGCGATCTTTACAAAACTCGCCGATCGGCCGCCGGGGCGGCGAGATGGTGCTACTCTCGCCCGGTGATCGATTTGCGGCACGGTTCCCAAGGACTGCGAATGCGTCCGCGAATGCCACTCGGCGCGTCGGCCTGATCGCTCGCATCGGTCGCTGACCAGCCCAAGAACCTGGTCGTGTGGCGCGTCGGAGCCCCGGCGAGGCCGCAGTTCGGGTTCGCCCGGCGGTCGCCAGCCCCTCGTGGGCCGCCGCCAAGACCAGGCCCGGCCAGCGCCGACACCCCAGACACCCCAGACAGCCCAGACAGACCAGACAGCCCAGACAGCCCGCACCGGATCAGCGGCCGACGGCCAAAGCGCCGGGCAACATCCCGAAGGAGACAGTATGACAACCGCACCACCAACGCCGCTGGTTGCGCCGTCCCCGCCGCCCGGCCGGGCCGAGAGCGCGGCCGCCGCCGGTCCCGACGGCCGCGACGGCGGCATCGTGCGAAAGACCGAGCGCCAACTGCCGCGACTGGCCACCCGATGTATCCACGGGACTGGCCCCTCGCCAGAAGCGACCGGCGCGATCTCGACGCCGATCTACCAGACCGCCACCTTCGCCCACCCGGCGGTCGGCCAGTCGACCGGGTTCGACTACACGCGCACCGCCAACCCGACCCGCTCGGCCTTCGAATCCGTCATGGCCAGCCTCGAATCCGGCGCCGAGGCCTTCGCCTTCGCCACCGGCATGGCCGCCGTGGCGACCGTCCTGGAACTCTTCAAGCCCGGCGACCACATTGTTGTCAGCGCAGACATCTACGGCGGCACGTACCGCTTATTCGAACAGGTATCGGAGAAGAACGGGGTCCGCTTCACCCGCGCCGCCGATGACGCCCAGCTCGCCGCCGCCGTCCAGCAAGCCGCGACGGGGCAGGGGTCCGCCGATGCCGCCGATGCCGCGCGGGGAGCCCCCGAAGCCGAGCAGGTTGCCGCCCGCCTCCTCCCGCCCTCGCCCGATCAACCCGCACCCGCCGCGCCGGCCGCACCTGGCGCCAGGCGCCAGGTGCGGGCCCGGCGCCAGGTGCGCCAGGCGCGGCTGGCCGCCGTCTTCGTGGAGACGCCCTCCAACCCGATGATGCAAGTGTTCGACATCGCGGCGGCGGCCAAGGCGGCCCACGCCGCAGGCGCGCTGCTGATCGTTGACAACACCTTCTTGACGCCCTACTTCCAACGGCCGCTGGAGCTCGGCGCCGACATCGTGCTCCACTCGGCCTCGAAGTACCTGGCCGGCCACAACGACACCCTGGCCGGCGTGGCGGTGGTGGCCGATCCCCGACTGGCCGAGCGCATCGGGACGCTGCGCGGCACCATCGGCGGGACGCTGGCGCCGTTCGACTCCTGGCTCTGCCTGCGCGGGCTGAAGACCCTGGCGGTCCGCCTGGAGCGCCACGCCACCAGCGCCTTCGCCCTGGCGCACTGGCTGCGGGACCACCCGGCCGTGACCGAGGTTCGCTATCCCGGCTTCGAGGACCACCCCGGCTTCGCCGCCAGCAGGCGCCAGGCCTCCGGCCACGGCGGCATGATCGCCTTCAAGGTTCAGGACGCCGCCACCGCCCGCCGGGTCCTCAGCTCGGTGCGGATTATTCAGTTCGCGGAGTCGCTGGGCGGGACGGAGTCTTTGTTGACCTATCCCGTGACGCAGACCCACGCCGACGTGCCCGAGGCCCAGCGCCAGGCGCTCGGCATTGACGACTGCCTGCTGCGGCTGTCGGTCGGTCTGGAAGACGTCGATGACCTGCGGTCCGACCTGGCCGCCGCGCTCGGCAGCTGACGGATGCGGCCGGGGCGGGGCGGCGGCGGGCGCGGCCTACCCTGGGGTGGCGCGCGGATTCGGCCGGGCGGCTAACTCCGATCAGAACATGAGGTTGCATTAGAGCATGGGTTTCGACCAGCACACCGATTCCGGCCACCGCGCCGAGTTCGACCAGGTGATCGACCGCGAAGGCACCGGCGCCCTGGCGCTGACCCGGGCCGAGCACGGCCTGCCGCCAGACGCGACGCCGCTGTGGGTCGCGGACATGGGATTCCGAACGCCCCCGGCGGTCAGGCGAGCGCTGAGCGAAAGGGTGGAGCACGGCATCGTGGGCTACTCGGTGCCGACCGAGGGCTACTACGGCGCCCTGGCAGGCTGGTTCGAGCGCCGCCACGGCTGGCCGGTCGACGCGCGGGCGTCGGTCCAGACCCGCGGCGTGGTCCACGCCGTCCACCTGGCGATCGAGAGCCTCAGCCAGCCGGGCGAGGGGGTGATAGTGCAGACGCCGGCCTATCCGCCGTTCTTCGACGCGGTCAAGCTGACCGGGCGGCGGCTGGAGGTGAACCGCCTGGCCCGGACGGACCGCGGCTGGGAGATCGATTTTGACGATTTCGAGGCCAGGGCGCGCCTGGCGGCGGTGTTCATCTTGTGCTCGCCGCACAACCCCCTGGGCCGGGTCTGGACGCGGGCCGAGTTGACGCGGCTGGCCGAGATCTGCCTCAAGCACCAGGTGGCCATCATCTCGGACGAGATCCACCAGGACTTCGTCTATCCGCCCGCCCGCCACATCGTCACCGCCGCGATCGCGCCCGAGGTCGCCGCCATCACCACCACCTGCACGGCCCCGTCCAAAACCTTCAACCTGGCCGGGCTGCAACTGGCCAACGTCTTCGTCGGCGACCGGGCGGCGCGCCAGCGGCTGATCGCCGCCTATCGGCGCCAGGGCCTCAGCCAGCATCCGGCGCTCGGCCTGGCGGCCTGCCAGGCGGCCTACTCCGGCGCCGCCGACACCTGGGTCGACGCGCTGGTCGCCTACCTGGACCGTAACTTGGCGCTGGTCGAGCAGTTCTTGGCGGCCGAGGCCCCGGCGGTCGGCTTCATCCGCCCGCAGGGGACCTACTTCGCCTGGCTCGACTTCCGCCCGCTGGGCCTGGACGCCGCCGAATTGCGCCGCCTGGTGGCCGAGCGCGCCCGCCTCTGGCTGTCCGACGGCCCCACCTTCGGCCCGGACGGCGCCGGCTTCATGCGCCTCAACACGGCCGTGCCCCGCCCCGTCCTGGCGAACGCCCTGGCCCGCCTGGCTCATCCCGGGGACGGTCCTTTGGTTTGAGACGGGGGGACAGACCTTTGGTCACGACGGAAGGACTGTCCCCAAGTCTGAGACGAAAGGACCGTCCCTCGGTTTAGGGCGCCCGGTTTAGGGCCAGACGAAGGGACTGTCCCCGAGTTTGAGACGAAAGGACCGTCCCCAAGTTTGAGACGAAAGGACCGTCCCTCGGTTTAGGGCCAGAGGGGGTCCGATGCCGCCTGTTCGGCTTCCTCGAGCACCCGCAGCAGGTTTCCTCCCGCCAGTTTGGCGAGGTCCTGGGGGGACCAGCCGCGCTCGGCCAGGGCCGCCAGCAGGCGCGGATAGCCGGAGACGTCTTCCATCCCGGCCGGTTGGTAGAGCACGCCGTCGTAGTCGCCGCCCAGGCCGATGTGATCGACGTCGGCGACCTGCCGCAGGTGTTCCAGGTGGGCGACCACGTCCGGGATCCCGACGGGCGGCCGGGGATGCGCGGCCTCCCATTCGACCAACTGGCGTTGGAGCTCCCCCCAGGCCGGCGCCGGGCTGGGCGCGAGGCTCTGGCCGGGCAGGGGGGCCGGTCCCCACAGGGCGTCGAAGTCGAGCGGGCCGCTAGTCAGGGCGGCGGCGGCCTCGGCCTCCCACTCGGCCACGGCGGGCGAGATGTAGCCCGGCACAAAGGTGGCCTGGACCAGGCCGCCGTTTCGGCGCAAAAGCTCCAAGACGTCATCGGGCACGTTCCGGGGATGCGGGGCGACCGCGTAGGCCGACGAATGCGAGAAAATGACCGGCGCCCGGGCCGCGGCCAAGGCGTCGCGCTGGGTGTCCGGCGAGGTGTGGGACAAGTCAACCAGCATGCCGATCCGCCCCAACTCGCCCACCACGGCCCGCCCCTCGTCCGTCAGGCCGCCGTGAACTGGCTGGTCAGTGCCCGAATCGGCCCATTCGGTGTTGGTCAAGTGGGTGAGCGTGAGATAGCGCACGCCGAGCCGGGCGAAGGACCGCAGCACGCCCAGCGAGCGGGCGATCGAATGGCCGCCCTCGATCCCGATCAGCGAGGCGATCCGGCCGCCCGCCCAGGCCGCCCGGACCTCGGCGGCCGTGTTCGCCCGCGCCAGCCAGTCGGGATAGGCCGCCACCAGGCGCTCGATGGCGTCGATCTGTTCCAGCGTGGCCGCCACCGCCTCCGCCGGGCCGAGCGAGGTCGGCACCCAGGCCGACCAGAACTGGGCGCCGACCCCGCCCTCGCGCAAGCGCACCAAATCGGTCTGGAACTCCGGCCTCAGCCGGTCCAACCCGGCCACCGAGTACCCGGCCCTGGCCCGCAAGGCGGCCGCCAAGTCATTGTGGCCGTCGAAAACCGGGCATACGCGCAAAGCCTGGGCGACGGCATCGGGCAAATCTTTCGGCAAGGGCAAGGCCACGGGTCGCTCCATCGTTTCCGGGCGGACGGCTGAACGCCCCGATCCTATCGCGGCGCCGCCCCGCCGCCACCGCCAGGAGACTGAGACGTATCGGGGAGTCTCCGTAGCGTTAGACGCCCAGTCGCTCGCGCAGGGCGTTGAGATGTTCATTAGTGACCACCACTCGCCGGTCCGGGAGACGGCCGAAATCTCTGTCCGGGCCGGTGGACCCGTTGGCGCGAAGCGCGGCGCAACGAGACTCATAGCCCTCCCGCGCCAGTTCAGAGATCACGGCGCTGACTGGCTTGCGTTCAACCTTGGCCAAGTCCCGGGCCAAATGCATGATGTCATCGTCGATGATCAAGGTGGAGCGCAGAGCACACATGACACTGCGCGCGGATTCGGCGGACAGGTTTGCTCGGCTGCCCCGGCCGTTCCCCGGTTCACCGCCGAGGCGTACGCTGGGCGGATGAGCTCAAGAGCCTTGATCATTGTCGATGTCCAGCCGACCTTCTGCGAGGGCGGGGAGCTGCCGGTGGCCGGCGGGAACGCCGTGGCCGAGCGCGTGGCCGCCCACGCGGCCGCCCGCCGGGGCGATTACGGCCTGATCGTGACCACCCAGGACTGGCACATCGACCCCGGCGCGCACTTCTCCGACAGCCCCGATTACGTCGACAGTTGGCCGCCGCACGGCCTGGCCGGCTCGCCCGGCGCCGAATTGCATCCGGCCCTGGCCGGCCTGGAGGCGGATGTGGCCATCAAGAAGGGCCAGCGGGCGGCCGCTTACTCGGGTTTCGAGGGGTCCGATGCCGCCGGGCGCGGTTTGGCGGACATCTTGCGCCAGGCCCAGGTCACGGCGGTGGACGTGGTCGGGTTGGCCGAGTCCCATTGCGTCGCCGAGACCGCGCTCGACGCCGTCCGCGAGGGCTTCGCCGCGCGCGTGCTGACCGACCTGACCGAGCCGGTCTCCCCGGAACTGGGCGCCGCCGCCCGCTCCCGCCTGGCCGCCGCCGGCGTCGAGCTGGCGCTGTCCGCCCA
>JAIROU010000233.1 GCA_031257375.1 Bifidobacteriaceae bacterium | reverse complement strand
CAGGATGGTGGTGATGCCGGTGGCGCTTTGGATGCGGCGGATCTCAGCCCGCATCTCTTGGCGCAGGCGGGCGTCGAGGTTGGACAAGGGCTCGTCCATCAGCAGCAGGCCGGGCTCCTTGGCCAGCGACCGGGCGATCGCCACCCGCTGCTGCTGGCCGCCGGACAACTCCGAGGGCCGGCGCCCCAGCAACTCCCCCACCCGCACCAGTTCGGCCAGTTCGGCCACCCGCGCCTGGCGCGCCCGCCGGTCGAGGGACGTGAACCGCAGCGGGAAGGCTATGTTGTCACCGACCCGAAGATGCGGGTACAGCGCGTAATTCTGGAACACGTAGCCCAACCCGCGCTTCTCCGGCGCCAGGTCGGTCACGTCACGGCCGTCGAACCAGATCCGCCCGCCGGTTGGGGGCACGATGCCGCCGACCAAGTTGAGCAGGGTCGTCTTGCCACAGCCGCTCGGCCCCAGCACCGAGGTCAGGCGGCCGGACGCGAATTCGACGCTGACCTGGTCGACGGCCGTGGTTTGGGCGAACCGCTTGGTCACCGATCGCAATTCAACGCGCACGCATGCCCGCCTCTCCCAGGGCCGTCCGGCCAGCCGCACCGCTCGTCTAGGTCTACTGGCCCAGCGCCAGGTCGGCCGCCGCCGCCGCCTCGGCCAAGGCCGTGTCGGCGTCCTTCAGACCGGTCAGGACCGCCTCGACGGCCATCAGCAACTCGGTCTGCGCCTCCGAGACGCCGGTCGCGGCCGGTTCGAAAACAGAGTATTCGACTTGCGCCTCGAGCGCCGCCGCCGCCTCGTTGGTGGTCAGGAACTCCTGGAAGACCGGCGTCTGGCGGGCGTCGCGGTAGGGCGCGATCGACCCGAAGACGGTCGCCATCTCGCCCATGACCTCCGGACTGGTGTAGTAGCTGATGTAGCGGAAGGCGGCCCGCTCGGTCGCCTCGTCGCTGGCGAAGACCAGGTAGGAGAAGCCCCACCCGGGCGCGTACTTGGCCGACCCGCCCTGGGGGATCGGCGCGACGCCGAACTCGAACGCCCCGGCGACCGACTCGGCCACGAAGGGATGCCCGGCGCTGGAGCCGATGTAGGCCGCCACCGACTGCGCGCCGAACGGCCCGGAGAAGTAGAAGTCCTCCCCGACCAGGCGGAAGACGCCTTCCTCGAGCAGGCCCGCCAGCCAGTCCAGTTTCTCCTTGAAGACCTCGTTGTCGAAGGTGGCCTGTTTGGCCGCCACGTCCACGAAGCCCTGGCCGTCTTGGGCGGCCATCGCGATGACCGTCGAGACCAGGTCGTCGAAGCCGAAAGCGGGCTTGCCGGTGGCCTCGGTGATCTGGCGCCCGGCGGCCGCCAACTCGTCCCAGGTGGTGGGCACGTCCAGGCCGAGCGACTCGAACAGGGTCTTGTTGTAGAACAGGACCGGGCCGGTCTGGTCGGATGGGACCAGGTAGCGCTTGGAGTCGCCCCATTGGGCGATCGACTCGAGCCAGGCCTCGGTCAGGTTGGCGTCGAAGTCCGGGATGCCGATCTCCGGGTCGGCGATGTAGCCGGTCAGGTCGGCCGTCAGCCCGGCCTCGATGTATTGGGTCGCCTGGACGTGGTAAACGTCGATGATGTCCGGCCCGGTGCCGTTGCGGACGGCCTGCAGCACTTTGGCGTCGTAGTCGGTCAGCGGCTGGGCTTGGACCTCGACCACCACGTCCGGGTTGGCGGCGTTGAAGTCCTTGACGGTCTGCTCGACCGCCTCGGCGTGGGTGCCCTCGAGGGTGTTCCAGATGGTGATGTGGATCGGCTCGCCGGGCTCGCCGGACTGGCCGTCTTGGCCGCTCGGCCCGCTCCCGCCCGAGCAGGCCGCCAGAGCGGCGGCCGCCAGGGCGGCGGCCGCCGCAATTGACAGCGCCCGCCCGCAAAACTGCCTTTTGATCTGCCTTTTCATCGCTACTCCTTTAGAAACGTGTGGTTGGGGTGGTTGGGTGCAGACGCGCCGAAGCCGGTCGGCCTGGCGCGCCGACCGCCTGCGGCGGCGGCCGGGGCCGCCGCCGCGGGCGGCAACAGGAGTTGGCCCAAAAAAGGTGTGGCGATAAAAGGAGGGGTGGCGGACCGTCCACGCATCAGGGGATTACCTCCATGAAGTCGCTATGCAACAATTGGACCATGAGTGCCACGCCATTGCAAGAGTGCGGTGGCGCGGTCATGATTGTGGACCTCGACGGGACCATCTGCCTGGGCGCCGGCCCGGCCCGTTGCTACGCCCGCGAACTGGAGAGACGGACCGGGCTTGACGGCATCGTGCAAATGCTTGACCGTTTCGAGGCCGACCCGGACGCGGACCCGGCGTTCGCCCGCTGCGAGGACCTGTACGACGTGGTCGCGGCCGTGGCGGAGCGGCGCGGGGTCGACCCGGCCGTGCGCGACGCCGCCTACCTGGCCAGCCGCCACCGCCTGGCGGGCGCCGAGGTGTTCGCGCCATCGGGCCTGAGGGCGTTCCTGTCCGGCCTGTCCGCGCGCCTGACGCTGGTCACCAACGCCCCCTCGGTCGGCTTGGCGGCCCTGCTCGAACGGCTGGGCGTGGCGGGCCTGTTCGACCGCGTCGTCAGTTCGGCCGGGAAACCCGGCGGCCTGGCGGCCGAGGCCGGGGCGGCGCTGGCCCGCGGCCGCGCCATCATGAGCGTCGGCGACCGCTGGGAGAACGACCTGGCCCCGGTGGCGGCGTTGGGGGGCGCCACCGCCCACGTCGACACCTTCGGCCGAGGGTTCGGCGCCGCCACCCTGGCGGCCAGGACCCTGCCCGAGCTTTACCCGTCCCTGGCCCGCTGGGACGCGGCCAGGTCGCAGAATTGAGGACCTGATGAGTGAGAGCCTGTTTGTAAACCCCGCACCGGCTGCGGCGCACCGTGCGCGTCCTCGCTCGGCACGGGGTTTACAAACAGGCTCTGAGACGCGACTGACCATGTACTCCGGGCTGCGCTCGATCGGCGGGGTGGTGGCGACCGTCACCCGCGGCCGGGACCGGGTGGTCTTCGAGATCGGCGCCGCCTACGACCCGGCGACCGACTTCTACACCGGCGGCCTGGGCCCCCGGCCCGAGGGCTGGCTGCGGGACGGGTTGCGGCTCGGCCTGGTCCCCTGGATCGACGGCCTCTACCCGGCGGCGGCGCTGGACGGACTGGAAGGGATAGTCCCGGCCGAGGACTCGGACCTGAACACGGCCGTCTTCGTGAGCCACCTGCACCTGGACCACATGGCCTATATGGGCGCCGTGCACCGGGACATCCCCGTCTACCTCAGCCCCAACGGCCAGCGCATCGAGGCGGCCCTGGAGGAGACCGGGGACGGCGTGCGCGGTTGGCGCGACTCCTACACGGCCTTCACCCCGGGCGAGCCGATCGCCGTCGGCCAGATCGAACTGCTGCCGCTGGTCAGCTTCACGCCCGCCTACGGCCACTCGTCCTGCCTCATCACCACCCCGGAGGGCTCGCTGCACTGGACCGGCGACCTGGTGATGCAGCGGCCCGAGGAACTGGCCAACCGCCTGCGGGACATCGAGCTGTTCCGCCGCCGGGGCGGGCTCGACGTGCTGATCTGCGACTGCACCGAGTTCAGCGACGAGGCGGCGATCGCCGCCTGCTCAGATGGGTCAGGCGCCATTGTTCCTTCCCTCGATCTGCCCGTCGGTTGGGAGTCGTTCCCCGCCATGGCGGCCGGGCGCCGCCGGGCGCTGGCCGAAGTGGAGGGCCTGGCGGCCTTCAACTTCTACCCCCGCGAGATGGAGGACGTCGAGATGCTGGTCGAACTGGGCGGCCTGACCGGCCGCGAGGTCGTCTTCGAGCCGGACGCCGCCTGGCTGGTCGGGCGGTACTTCGGGACCTGGCCGAAGTACTACGTGCCGGACGCGGCCCGCTACGCCGACTGGCCCGGCGTCGAGGCCGGGCGGGCGGGGCTGGCCCGGGAGGCCGGGCAGGCGGAGCAGGCCGGGCGGGCCTGGCGGCCCGGGCGCGCCGGGGAGGCCTGGCAAGCCCGGTTGGCGCGGGAGGCCGAACGGGTCACCCGCCAGATGGTGGCCCGCGACCCCGCCCGCTATCTGCTCCAGATCGGATACCCCCATCTGCTGGAACTGTTCGACCTGCCGTCCGCCGGGGGCGCCTACCTCCAGATGGGCGGCGTCCCGATGTACGACGGCGACCCCAACCACGCCCGCATGGTCGAGTTGGCGGGCCGGGCCGGATTCCGCTACGTCAAGTTCGACGACCACATGAACATGCGCCACTCCCCGCCGTCGATGGTCCGCCACTACGTCGACGCCATCGACCCGCGCGTGCTCATCCCCGCCCACGGCGCCAACCCCGAGCGCCTGGCCGCCAAATCCGGCCGCTGGTTCCAGCCCGAATACGGCGTCGTCTACCGCCTGGCCGAAGGCGACCTGGTCCCGGTCCAGGACGCGGACCTGGTCGCGGACCCCATCGCGGACCCCGCCTGAGCGGCCGTCGCCGCTATTGTGTTCCCAGTCCCCGCCGCCTTCCGAAGGAGCGCCAGTTTGCTCAAGCTGACCGACCAGCCGAGCGTCGCGGCCGTCGCCCGCTCGCGCGCCAATAGCCTCTCGGCCGGGGAGCGCCGCGTCTGCGAGGCCATCCTGGGCGACATCGCCTGGGCGGTCGAGGCCACCACCACCCAGATCGGTGACGCCGCCGGGGTCTCCTCCGCGACCGTCGTCCGGACCGCCAAGTCGCTCGGCTACCGCGGCTTCCCGCACCTGCAGGTCATGTTGGCGCGCGATTTGGGGACACCCCGCCCGGCCGCCGATGACGCCACCCCGGCCGGTTTGGTGAGGGCCTTTTTCGAGATGGTCGCGGCCTCGGCCGCCGAGATGGCCCAGTTGCTCAGCGACCAGCGGATCGACGCCGTGGTCGCCGCCTTGGTCGCCGCGCCCCGCATCCTGATCGGCGGGAACGGCGTCTCGGCCCCGGTGGCGCAAGACTTCGCCATGCGCCTGGCCGCCCTCGGGCGCCCGGCCAGCGCCCCGACCGACGCGCTCGACCAGCAGATCCGCGCCCGCCTGTTGGGTCCCGGGGACGTGTGCGTGATCGTCTCCGGCACCGGCGCGACCTCCAATTCGCTTCGCGCCGCCGCCGCCGCCGATGCCGCCGGGGCCACCGTCGTCGCCATGACCAGTTTCGCCCAAACCCCGTTGAGCGCCTTGGCGGACATCGAGCTAGTCGTCGGC
>JAIROU010000166.1 GCA_031257375.1 Bifidobacteriaceae bacterium | reverse complement strand
CCGGCGGCATCGTGCGCGTTGGCCTTCACCCCGCCTGAGCGCTCGAACGGCGGGGTCGCCGGGTTCGGCGCGGGCGGCCGCCTTTTCGCGGGCGGTTCGCGGGTGGGTTTGCGGGCAGGTCCGGGCCGCGGGTGTTCAGCGGGTTCGGTGCCGGTGGTGGAGCAGTGGGCGTTGTTCGGGGTCGTACCAGGGCGGCGGGATGAACTCCCACAACCCGTCGTCGCGGAGTCTGGGCCGCCAGGCGGGCGGGCCGTCGCGGGGCGGCTCGACCAGCCGATGATGCCTGGGACACAGCAAACACAGGTTCGAAAGACAGGTCGGCCCGCCGCGGGTCCACGGCTTGACGTGGTGGGCGTGGCAGACCTCGACCGGGCGGTCGCAGCCGGGGAAGCAGCAGCCTTTGTCGCGGGCCTCCAGGGCGGTCCTGATCCCCTTGGGGACGATCCGGGTGGTCCGCCCCACGTCCAGGATCTCGCCCTTCGCGCCGAGCAGCACCCTGGCCGCGTCCGAGTCGCAGGCCAAAACGGCGGCCGTGGTCGCGTCCAGGCGCTCCCCGGTGGCCGCGACCCTCGCCCCGGCGCCGCCCCCGCCCAGGTCGGCGGCGCCGACGGTGACCACCAGCCGGGCGCCCGAGCCCCCGGCGCCGCCGGCCCGCGGGCAGCCTTGGGCGTGCCTGGCCAGCTCGACCAGGGCGTCCGCCCTGGCCTGGGCGCGGCTCGGGGCCGCGCCGCCCGGGGCGCCGGCCTGCTCGCGGCGGGCCCTCTCGGCGGCCTTGTCGACCACCGAGCGCACCAACTCCCCCTCGGCGGCGGTCAACAACCCCGCCACGCTCGCGGTCCCGTCGTGGTTGGCGCGCACCTGGAAGAACCGCTTGCGCTCGGCCCGCGCCAACTGGCGGGCGGCCCTGTCCTCCTCGGCCCGCTGGGCCGCCTCCGGGGCGACCCGCTCCAAAACCTCCCCGCCGGCCTTGGCCAGCTCGTCCGAGCAAAGCGTCCCCGCGAACTCGACCATCAGCGCCTCCGCCCGCTCGAGCGCCGGGCGGGGAAGCTCGGGCGGCAGGTCCGCCAGCGCCCCGGCCGCCCCGTCGACCTGGTGATGGTTGGCGGCGCCCGCCAACGCCGCCGCCCGCAGCAGGGGGAAGCGGGCCGCCCGCCTGGCGGCCAGGACCAGCCGGGAGGCCTGGCGCCGCGTCAAACGGGTTCGCAACACCAGCCACGACCCCAGGTCGATCCCGCAAGCCTCCCCCGCCGCGCCCGACGCCTCAGCCTCGCAGACCAGCTCCCCCACGGCCGCGTCGACGGTGTTCTTCACGCCCATCAAACCGGCCAGACAGTCCAGCGTCTGCGCCCCGGCCCCGGCCGGGGCGCCCGCGCCGCCGGCCCCCGTCAACAGCCGCGCCAGCAAATCCGCCGCCGCGCGGGCCGCCGCCACAGCCTCGCCCAAATCATCAATCCCCGCCAACGCCTCACACACCGCCCGGGTCCCAGGAGTGTCCGCCGGGCTGAAACCACCCACCGGCGCCGCCCCCGACGCCCCCGCCGGGCCGCCCGGCGGCGCCGGGCGCCCCACCCCCGGCACCGCCCAAAACTCGCCCCCATCGCCACCGCAGGCGCCCGCGCCACACCCGCCTGGCGGGTTCGGGGGGACCATTGACGACATGTATATATAATATCGCAAATGCCAGCCATTGACAACTGTTGTTCGAAGTTGCTTTTGGGACTATTCGGGGTCTCTTTGGCCGGTCTGCTGATCTTGGCGCGCTTCGGTCTTCCGCTCATGCGCGCCGCCGTCAGGTGCCACACCCATCGGGCAGGCACGGGCGTCTCCAGCTCCCAGCAGTGGGGCCGGGACAACTACGATTCGTCCGCCGACTGCGTGCGCGGCGAGCGTCCCCGCCATAACCGGGTGAAGGTGTTGACACCAACGGCCGGGGCTGACCCCCGTCGTTAGAATGGCCGAGTGGCTGGCGGCGCAGGGGCTATGGTGATCAGGCGTTTCAGACTTGTGGGTTTCGTTGGCGACATCGTCGGCAACGAGGGCGCCCTGGTCAAGATGCTGCCTGTCTTTCGTCACCGCCGGAACTGGTGGGTGGCGCAGCGCGACAGGTGGACCATCGATGACGGCGCGCGCGCCCTTCACAGACGCGAACGTGAATCTGTCCAGAGGCTTCCGATGCTGTCGCGCAGCAAAGTCGCTGAGGGCGACCTGGTTTGGCTGAGTGGCCCGGAGCTGGCGGAGGCGTGCGCGGCGACCGCCGCTCTCGGGGAGTTCGGGAAAGAGTTCACCTCCTGGTCGCAGTTTCGGCGCGGCTTCGCTTTCAGAACGGGCACCCCGGAATCCTTTCTGGGACTGGCCAACGCGCTCTATAACAGGTCAAAGAAGGCACTGATAGGCGCCCTATTCGACCGGCAGGTCCGGTGGACGGAGAGCCGGGCTCTGGAGGACTGTTTCGCTGTCTTTTCTGCCTGCCGCTACTACGACGATGACGCGGATTGCCTCGCGACGTGCGCCTTGTACTTCGACGCCACGAGGGACGTCGACCGCTATCAACTCGCCCGGCTGGCCGCCGTCGAGGACGGGGCGTTCCCGGATGACGGGGCCTTCGACGAGCGAGTCGCCCAGATCAAGCTCACCTGTTCGGAAGGCGTTTCCGAGCAGACGGCGCGCGCCCCGGCGGGCGCGGCTCCCTCACCCCAATTGCGAGGACTCTGACCGGGCGCCGCCCGGCGGTTGGACGGCATCGGGCGCCTGCCCGAGCGACACCGCTGGGTCGGGGGTTGGGGCGGGAGCCCGCCCGGCGGCATCGGGCAACAACGTCTACGAAACTGCCGGTGGGAGCGGCGGGCGGGCTAGCCGCGCTGGGACATGGGGACGTAGTCGCGTTCGGGGGGGCCGGTGTAGATCTGGCGGGGGCGGCCGATCTTGCCGGCCGGGTCGCCCACCATCTCGCGCCACTGCGCGATCCACCCCGGCAGGCGGCCGAGCGCGAACAGCGGCGTGAACATGG
>JAIROU010000113.1 GCA_031257375.1 Bifidobacteriaceae bacterium | reverse complement strand
CCTGGCGCAGGCGGACCCGGTGTTGGGCGTGATGATGGCGACCGTGTCCGCCACCCCTGACCAGGTGCGCCTGGAGCTTGTCGAGGGCCCTCGGGTCGCGCCGGCGCCGGGCGAGGGCGAGGACGCAGAGCCCGAGCCGTCGCCCTCGCAGACGACGCTGGCGCCGCCCGGCTTGCGCCTCCCGAAGGTCGCGGTCACGCCGCAGGAGGTCACGGCTGGCGGGACGGTCCAGATCGCCCTGACCGAGATGAACGCGGACCAGCCGGTCCGGGTGGTTCTGCGCCCGGGCGGGACCGTTCTGGCTGACTGGGTGGCTGACGAGGCCGGCTCGGTCAGTTCGAGCGTCACCCTGCCTGCGGCCCTGGCGGCGGGGAATTACACGCTCGCGTTCGTGTTCCACCAGGAAGGCCCGGAGGACTTTGACTTGGGGACTGCGCCGCTAAAGGTGACCGCGGGAGCGGCGAGCGTGCCCCGTTCGTCCACCGATCTGCCCCAGACCGGGTCGGGTTCCGCCGTGGCAGGGGTGTCAGCGGGCCTGTTGGCCCTGGTTGGCCTTGGACTGGCGCTCAGGCGCAGACGAGCCATCGACTAATCGACGCCCGCGCCGATTCCCCGCGAACCGCCAACTTTTGGAGGGGCGGTTCGCGCGACGGCGCGACCAACGCTTTTCGCGGCTTTGAGTCCCAAAACGACAGGTCCGATGCCGCGGGCGTCCCGCCAGGCCGTCCACCAGCGCAGCGCCCCGCCCGCGGGACACGGTCCAGCAAGCGGCTCCCATGATCGCAACGGTCGACCCCGCCCCTCGGGCGGGCGCTGCCGCCCAAACCCCCGCCCGAAGCCCTCGGCCTGAGCGCCAGTAGCAGAGCCGATCTTTCCCCCTACAGCGCCGGATTGGCCCTGGCGCCCGCTGGCCCAACTGCCAGCCTGATCACGGCCGAGCACCGACCTGTCGCAGCCGAATCCGCAACACTAACAGGGAACGTCAGGCTAACAGGCCCTCGGCGGCAGCCTGGAAGTGCCGACCTCGCCGGGCAAGCGAACCCTGACCGACCGGCCTCAGCGCGGCCTCGATCTTAGCGGCCGCCGCGACCGACCACGGCGCCTGGCGCCTGGCATTCAGCGACGGGTGCTAAAATCACGCGCGTCTGGGCGCAGCGTCGCAGAAGGACCAAGGCCCTAACCCTAGACGCAAGATTCAGGTCCGGCGTCCGTCGCCGGGCACCAGTGAGAAAACCTCATTCCAAGAACGCATTATGGAGCTAGCCGTGAAAACAATTCGACTCGTCGCGCTTGCCCTGTCGGCAAGTTGCGCCGCCGCGCTCGCGGGCATCTCGGGCGCCCAAATGTCAGCCAAGGCCTGGTGGTCCTAAGCGCCGGGTTGGCCGACGACATGATTGATCGCGTGTCTGAGATAGGGGCGCTTCATCCCGAACTGTCGTTAACGGTGGCGGATGTCGGAGCCTCGTGGCCCCAGTTGGAAGGCGCGGCCATGGCGGCGGTGCTGTCACCCGAATACGCCGAAGTCGTGACCGGGGCGGCGCCCGATGTCGTCAAAGGCGGGATCCTGGTCGACGTTATCGCGGCGAGCGGGGAGGATGCCTCCAGCCCGCCTGTGAGCGCGGAGCAGATCGAGGCCGCAGTTGGTCTTCCGGTCGAGTTGAGGATCGTCACCCAGAAAGCGGAGCGGTCGACTAGGACCAATGACACTTCGCCCTATTACGGCGGAGCGCGGCTCAACTACGGCACGACGGGGTACTGCTCGGCTGGCGTTCCGATCAAGACAGGCGGCGTGACGCGGTTGCTCACTGCCGGGCACTGCCCCACAGGCATATTCACAAACAACGGCACGACCGTCGGAATGATGTACACGACGTCTTTGCCGGGCAACGCCCACATTTACGGCGATTTTCAGCTTTTAGGCTCGACCACCTCCAGCTATGGCTCCAGAGTCTTTAGCGGCGTCATGAGTTCCAGTTCGTCTTTAGCCATCACTGGCGGGAATTGGACCAACGGCAGCGTCGGTCAGGCGGTTTGCGTGTCAGGGGCCACCACGGCCCAGACTTGCCGGTATTACGCCACCAACTGGGGCCGCATCACCGATTTCAACGACGGCATTATGACCTATCCCCTGGTGGAGATGAGGCATGACTCCACCGGTGGGAGCGGCTATGATTCAAACGGCTTCTTGCCGGGCGACTCGGGAGGCCCCTGCTACTGGTCGGACGGCAACGGTGGAGTGATTGCGACCGGGATCGTCACCGGCGGACTCCCTAACGCGGGGGGCACAACTGCCTACTTCTGCTCACAGCTAAAAGGGGTGCGCGCGTGGAACTCAGGAGCGGTGATCCCATGACAAAACTGTCGATTCGGCCCGCCGCGGCGGGGCGGCGCAGACTCGGGACCGCAGTCCTGGCGTTAGCCGCAGCGGCTTTGAGTCTGTCGGCCTGCGGCGCCGACCCGGCGGCGGAGACCGTCGCGACAGCTGGGACGGCGGGCGCCGAACCGACCACCGCGTCGGCCGCGCCGGTCGATGCGCCGTCCGAGACTGCCGATGCCGGGACCGGCGCCATCACGGCCGATGGCTGCCTGCTGGTGAACGAACGGGGCGACCTCGTCTGGGATGGCGCCATGACGTCTGAACTTCAAGCACTGGCCGACCGCTTGAACGAGGCGGTGGCCGCAGCGCCCGATCAGTTCACCGGAACCGCTCTGTGCGCGCACTACGAGGGCGTGGTGGTCTTCGTCAAGGAGGATTCGACGGAGGTTTCGGAGCAGGTCGCGGCCATCGCCTCGGCGCACTCCGCATTCCCGGTCACCGTCAGTGCCGTCGGGGCGTCGCTGACCGATCTCGAAGCGGCGATGCGGACGGCGATGGAGCTTCCCGGGTACGCCGGGATGTTCTCCGGCGCCGGGCCGGACCCTCGGACCGGGGGCCTGGTGATCAGCGTGCGGATGCAGGACGTCGAAGCCGATCCGGGAGAAGTGGTCGACGCGGCCGCGTTGGCCGCAGAACTCGGCGTCCCCGTGCGCCTGACCGCCACCGGCGAGGGTTCCCGCTACTAAACGGAACGACCGCCGCCCGAACATGTTGGCCGACGGGCCGACCACGGCGCCAGGCGCCGTGTCCGGCCTCTGATCGACGCCCTCCCGCCCTCGACAACCAAACACGGCGCCTGGCGCCGTGTTTGGCCCACCCAGACCCCAGACCCCAGACCCCAGACCCCAGACTCTACTTGGCGACCACCAAAGCCGGGGCCACCCCGGAGATGGTCAGGCCCTGGTAGGTCAGGGTCTGCTTCAACTCGATCACATTGCCGACCTTCTCAGTGCTCGGCAGCCGGTAGGAGGCGGCGGTCGAGGCCAGGACGCCGTTGCGGGTCCAGCGCCGGGTGACAGTCGGCCAGCCCTCCGGGGCGACCGCTTTGAGGGTCGCCCCAGGAGTGGCCGCGCCGTCGATCGGCGCGGCCAGGGCGGACGGGTCGAAGACCTCGACGTTGGCCGTGGCCGTCACCCCGCCGAAGCTGCCGGTGATGACGCAGGTCCGCCGCGACGGCGCCTGGCCGGTCGGGAACGAGCAGCCCTCCCCCAGCGAGTAGGCGTACGCGACGGCGCCGGCGGCATCGGGCAAAATGTTGCCGTAAGCGTCCTTGGCCACCGCCGTGACCGCCGCCCCGCCCTCGTTGGTGACGGCCTTGGCGACCGGGGTCAACGTCAGCGTGGCGGCCGCGCCCAAAGCCACCGCCAGCGACGGCGCCGAACCCGAAATCGTCAGCCCCTCATAGGTCAAAGTCCTGGTCAGGCCGATGGCGTTGCCGAGCGCCTCAGACTTGGGCAGGGTGTAAGAACTGGCCGTCGAGAACTGAGTGCCGTTGCGGGTCCAACTGCGCTTGATGGTCGGCCAGCCCTCCGGCCCGCCGGCGGTCAGCTTGGCGCCGGGCACGGCCTGGCCCTCGATCGGCCCGGCCAGGGCGGACGGGTCGAAGACCTCGACGGTGGTCGTGGCCGTGGCGCCGTCCAGGCTGGCGGTGATGACGCAGGTCCGCCGCGACGGCGCTTGGCCGGTCGGGAACGAGCAGCCCTCCCCCAGCGAGTAGGCGTACGCGACGGAACCGG
>JAIROU010000057.1 GCA_031257375.1 Bifidobacteriaceae bacterium | reverse complement strand
GTCTCGCCGGCCAGGTTGAAGGCCAGGCCGGCGACCAGCACGGCCAGGCCGGGGGCGAGGGCCGCCAGCGGGTTGACGTAGACGCGGTCGAGGGACTCGTTCATCAGCCGGCCCCAGTCGTAAGCCGGCTGCTGCACCCCCAGCCCCAGAAAGGACAGCCCGGCGAACGACAGCAGCACCGAACCGGCCCCGATGGTCACCTGGACCACGATCGGCTCGGCGATGTTCGGCAGGATATGGCGCCCCAAGACCCGCAGACGGGGTTGTCCGATGACGCGCGCGGCCGCCACGTAGTCCCGTCGCGCCACCCCCGCCGCCAGGTTCTGGATCAGGCGGGCCATGCTCGGCGCCCCGGCCAGGCCGATCGCCATGACCGATCCGAACTCGCCCACCCCGAAGACGACCGCGAAGAACAATGCCAGCAGCAGGCCTGGGAAGGCCACGGCCATGTTGACCGCGGCGACGACGGCCCGCCCCAGGCGCGGCCCGGTCAGCATCGGGGCCACTCCCAGCGCCAAGCCGACCACCGTCGCCACGGCAGTCGCGGCCAGCGCCAGCAAGACCGTCAACCTGGTCGCCACCAAGGTGCGGGCCAGCAGGTCGCGCCCCAACTGGTCGGTGCCAACCCAATGCTCGGCCGACGGCGGGGCCAGCATGTGCGCGGTGTCAACCGTGTCGGCGCCGTCGCCCCAGATCATCGGCGCGAACACGGCGGTCAGCGCGACCAGCGCGACCAGCGCGGCGGACGCAAATCCGATCGGGGTCCGCCAGGCCGCCCGCATCAGGCCCCCGCCATCGCCGTGCGCGGGTCGACCAGCTCCAGGACCACATCCACCAAGGTGTTCAGCACCAACACAGCCGCGCCGTAGACCAGCACGATGCCTTGGGCCATGGGGTAGTCCTTGGCCAGGATCGACTGGACGATCATCGAGCCCAGCCCGGGCCAGGCGAACACCCGCTCCACCAGCACGGTTCCCGCGACCAGGCCCGCCAGCATCATCCCGCCGATCGTCAAGGAGGCGGTGACGGCGTTGGGCAGGGCGTGCCCCAAGTTCACCCGGACGGCCGAGAGCCGTTTGGCGCGGGCGGTGCGGACGAAATCGGCCTCCAAGACCGACAGCATCTCGACCCGCATGATCCGGGCCAAGACGGCGGCCGGGCCGATGGCCAAGGCCGCGACCGGCAGGACGTAGGCGGCCGGCCCATCGGCGCCGGCCACCGGCAGCCAGCCCAGGGCGACCGAGAACACCGCCACCGAGGCCACCGCCAGGAAGAAGTTGGGAACGGTGGCCAGCGTCACCGAGACGCCGGCGAAGCCGAGCTCCAAGCCGCGGCGCCGGCCCCGGCGGGTCGCCACCGCCACCGCCGTGCCCACGGGGATCGCCAGCGCCACCGCCACCGCGAACGCCGCCAGCGCCAAGGCGACAGTGGCCGGCAGCCGGTCCGCGATCACCTGCGCGACGGGCAGGCGGGTGGTGATCGAGACGCCCATGTCGCCGGTGAACAAACCGCCGATGTAGTCGAAGTACTGCACCAGCAGCGGTCGGGTCAGCCCCAACGCCTCCCTGGTCGCTTCGACCAGTTCGGGCGGGGCGCTCATGCCCAGGGTGGCCCGCACCGGATCGCCTGGCACCATGTGGATCATCAGGAAAGAGGCGGTCACCACCACCCATAGGGAGATCAGCAGCCGGACCAGGGATCGGCGGACGAAGCCGCCCCAGCGGCCGCGCCCGCCGGCGCCCGGCGCGCTGACCTCGGCGGCGTCGCCCGGGTCGCCCGGGTCGCCCCGGGCGTCGCCCACGGCGTTGACGGTCTCTACCACGCCGACCAGTCCGTCAGTCGGTCATCTTGATCGAGGTTGGCAAATGGGTGGTGAAGTCGCTCATCTCCGCGCCCTGGAGGTACATCTTGGTGGCGTTGTTGACGAACAAGGTGACATCGTTGGCCTTGGTCAACTCGGCTTGGCCCTCCAGCCAGGCCGGGCACCCGGCGGCGCCCATCTCGCCCATGGCCTCGGCCGCCAGGGCGTCGTAAGCGGCGTTGTCGATCTCGGAGAAGTTCTGGCCCCCCTCAGCCAGGCCGGCCCCGGAGACGAAGGGAACCAGTTGGTCCGGGCTGACCAGGTGGAGAGTCACCCAGGCCACATCCCATTCGCCGGTGCCGAACAGCACCGGCAGCAACTGGTCATCGGAAATCTGCTGGGGCTCGACCTGGATGCCGACCGCGGCCCAGGCGGCGACGGCTAGCTCGGCGGCGGCCGACCCGGGCGCGCCCAGCCCGGAGTTGTACACGAAGCTCAACTTCAACGCCGTGCCGTCCTTGGCGCGGATCCCGTCCGCGCCGACCACCCAGCCGGCCGCGTCGAGGACGGCCCCGGCGGACTCGACGCTGTGGACGGGAAGGTTTTCCGCGACCACGGAGCCGGTGCAAGGGGCCGGGTCGAGGATCGTGAAGAGGGTCGGCGGGCTGCCCTTGCCAGAGGTCAACACCTGGCCGAGCTCGGTCAGGTCGACCGCCTGGGCCAAGGCGTCGCGCACCGCCGGGTCGGCGGTCAGGTGGCCCTCGCCGTGGTTGTACCACTGCTCCCCGGCCACGGCCAAGGTCACCTGCGAGGCCAATCCGGCGGCCTCCATGCGGTCCGCGTCGGCCCCGCGGATGACGGCGGCGTTGATCTCTTTGGAGGTCAGCAGGTTGGCGGCGGTGGTCTCGTTCTCGATCACGCGCACCACCACCGTTCCAGGCATGTCCGATCCGGCGGTGGCCGCCCCGTCCGGCCCCCAGGCGTATTCCGGGCGCACCTTGTAGGTGTAGTGGTCGTTGGGCACCAAGTCCTCGAGCACATATGGCCCGGTGCCGTTGGTGGCGCTGACCAGGGTCGAGCGGTCGGCCAGGCCCGCGTCGCAGACCATGTAAAGGTCGGTCAGAGATGACAGCACGAACGGCGAGGGCGACGCCAGATTGAGGGTCAGCGTCGATCCCTCCGCCTCGGCCGTGGCCCCGACCGGCACGGTCACTCCCAGCAGCGGGGAGGCGTTCTCCGGATCGGCCACGAAGTTGATGTTGCCGGCGGCCGTCTGGGCGGTGAAGGTGGAGCCGTCCGAGCAGGTGACCCCTTCCTTGATGGTGAAGATGACCTTGTCGGCCTCCTGCTCCCAGGCCGTGGCCAGCCCGCTCAGCACGTCGCCGCTGCGGGCCAAGTTGACCAAAGTGTCATAGGCGAAAGAGGAGAATTGGTTGAGCGAGCTGCTGACGCCCAACGCCGGGTCCAGCGCGCCTGGGTCGGCCACCATTGCCATGGTGAAGGTCTTGTCCAGGCCGGACCCTGTTTGCCCGCCCGGGTCAGACTCGCCGCCGGACGAATTGCAAGAGGCGGCGGCCAGCGCGGTGGCGGCGGCCAAGGCGGCCGCGCAGATGGCGCGAATTGTCTTCAATTTGGACATCTCGATTCTCTCGGGGCGATCGTGAACCCAGTCAGCGCCCAGGGCGGCCGGAACCGGTGGGGGCCAAGGGGGGAGCCTTGGCGCGACGCCGCGCCAAAACGCACCACCAAGATGTTAGTGCATTCAGTTTTCGATCAGGTTTCGCCCCTGTCCTTGGCCGGGCCGCTCGAAGTGGTCCCAGCCTTGGACTTCGGTCCCGTCCGCGAAGGCCGCGCCGGGGCCGCCTTCGCCCGGGGCGACCACTTGCCCGATGCCGTGCCAGCCGTCCGGCAGACCGCCTCCAGCCGGGAAGGTGGCCAGGAAGGCGTGGTCCTCGCCGCCGCCCAGGACCCACTGGCGGGGGTCGCGGCCGAGTTCGGCCGCCAGCGGCGCCCAGTCGGCGATCGCCCGGGCCAGGGCCGGCGCGGACGGATCGATCACCAGCCGCAGGCCGCTGGCCCGGCCCAGCCGGGCGGCGTCTTTGGCCAGCCCGTCAGAAATGTCCATCATTGCCGAGGCCCCGCCTAAGGCGGCGCGTTTCCCCAGGTCAAGCGGTGGATCGGGACGTCGGTAGGCGGACATGGCGACGCGGGCCAAGGCCTCGAGACCGGGTTCGGCGAGGCGTCCGCCGGCCGACCGCCGACCGGACTCCAGCCAGGCCAGGCCGGCGGCCGACGCGCCCAACGACCAAGCCGGCGCGCCACCGGCGGGCGGACGGGCGGCATCGGGCGGACGGGCGGCATCGGGCGGCAACTGGGCGACGGAGGCGGGACAGGACTGGCCGGGGGGCTGGCCGGGCGACCCAGCGGAATCGGGCGGCAACTGGG
>JAIROU010000051.1 GCA_031257375.1 Bifidobacteriaceae bacterium | reverse complement strand
CAAAAAAGCCGAACACGCCAACTGGCCACAACCCACAAAACCCGCCGCCTACCGAGCCGCAAACCTTAACTGAACGGTATTGGGGCTAGACGACAGCACCCTTGCAACCGCGCTCGGAGAAGCTCAGCGCTTAGCCGAGGGCCAGTCACTTCAATTCGGCCGCTTCTGGCGGCTGCCGGCGGAGGCCGCCAAGTTCTTAGAGGAATTCCGTCGGTCTTCCTAGAGGCTGAGTACCGCAGGTTGGTTCGGTGCCGCTGGCCGGTAGCGGTTGGGCAACTGTTGCCTCTTGGCCTTGGCTGGCTCGGCCATGGTCTGGATGGCCCGTTTGTGGTGGAGGCGCTGGGTTGGGCTGGCCGGTCTCGGCATTGAGGGTTCGGTGGTGGTGATGCCGTACATGTCGCGGTAGGCGGCGATGGTGCGGGCGGTGCGCCGCCATCGTCTCTGGTTGTCTCGGTGGTCACCGCCTCGGCGCGCGTTGACGGAGGCGAGCCAGGGCTCGCCGGCGGCGATGGCGCGTTGCACCAGTTGGTCGGCGCGGGCGGTCATGCGGCGTTCGCAGTCAGCCAGGGCGGCGCGGTATTCGGGTGGCACTTGGGCTGGTGGGACGGCGGGGATCAGGCCGAGGATGAGGCGGCGGCCCGCGACGCGGGCCGCGCCGGTCGCGTGGGCGAGCAGGTCCTGCTGAGCCGGCGGGCTGGCGCGGCGGATGGCCTCGTATTCGGCGGCGAGTTGGGCAATTGACTCCCAGTGGTCTTGCTCGGCTTGTTCTGCCTGGTGGGCGGATTGTTCGCCGGATGGGCGGCGCAGCACTTCGGCCAGCACCTGTTTGGCGTCGCGCGGTTCGCCTGGCTGCAAGGCGTCGGCCTGGCCGGCTGGTTGGTCGGTGGCGACGTAGCAGGTGTTGGCTTGGCGGCCTCGGGTCATGGCGACGTAGAACGTCTCGCGGGTTGACGCCTCGCCGGTGACGACGTGGCTGGTGTCGACCGTGACGCCTTGGGATCGGTGCGCTGTGATCGCATATCCCAGGCTCAAGTGGTCGGCCACATACGCTGCGGGAAGCACTACTGTGGCTCCGCGCTGGTGGCCAGCGCGGCGGACGGCCACGGAGCCGTCGCCCATGACGCGGGTGACGGTCCAGCGGTCGCCGTTGCGGACCCAGCCGGTCTTGCCGGCCGCCGGCCGCCGGTCAAACGCCTGCGGCGTAACGCTGGCGGGCGGCCTCCCCGCTGGTCCCGATCGCCTCGCCGACCTCCCGCCACGACAACCGCTGCCCGCGGGCGGCCCGCACCGCCTCCGCGAGCTCCCGCTCCGCCGTGTCACGCCGCCAAGCGGCCAACCTGACCGCCAAGGCGGGCGGCAACGGAGCATCCAGGTCGCCGGGCTTCGGATCGTAGTTCTCGAAAGCGTCGGCGAACTCGCCGGCGCGGGCCTCAATTTCAGCGATAGATCGTCTAGTCATAGTTGTTCACCTCAAATACTTGGACCGGGCCGGACGCATGGCATGGACGATGCCGATCACGCCATGCCACTCGACGACGCCGACCTCGACCAGCGCGCCAGTCTGGTCGGGGCCGATGAACATCGTCATCGAATCGTCTTGCACGAAGCGGCGGACAGGGAAACGCAGCGCGTGGAGCATCGCCTCATCCTTGACACCGTGCCGATAGGCGGTGGCCAGGATGATCGGCTCAAACTCCATGCGACAAGATTACTTGCGGCAAGTAACCTTGGCAAGCGGGCGGACTGTGACTCCCGCCAGCGCAGAACCACGCACTCCCCACCGGCGTCAAACACGACATGTGGTATTCCCAGCCCCGGCCGGGCCTACCAGCAGGTCCACGGCCAGGCCGGACGCGGCGACACGTTCCAGCGCATCGGTTTGGTCTTCGCCCAGCACGATGCCGTGCTGCCGCGCCTCGGCGGCGGCTGCTTGGACGGCGCCCAAGCCGATCACCGGCGCAGTTGCTTGCCTCGACAGCGCGATCAGGCGCTCCTCGGCGGCGTACAGCGCCTCGGATGCGCACAGCGTCGAGTGCTTCGGCCTAAGCTGGGACGATCCGTCGCCGCGTCGCAACCCGGCGGGGGCGAGGGGTTCGCCGGGTGTCAGGCGCAGGGAGGCTTGTTGCGCGGCATCGGCGATCAGGTTGGTGACGGCCTCCCAGTCGCGGGCCGTGGCGAACCGCCAGCCCATCGTTTGGCGGGCGGCTTCGGCGAAGAGGTTCCAGCGCCGCCAGGTTGAGCGTTTGTCGCCGACGGCGGCCATCACCTGCCGGCCGACCTGTTCGATGACGCCGAGGGGGACGTCATCGGCCCGCAACAAGGGCTGGCGGACGGCGCTGCCAAGAACGGACGAGACCCAACTGGCGGGGTCGGCTTGGAGCAGCGGCGCGGCGCGGTCGCGCCACTCGGCGGCCGACTCGGCCAGGGACCGGATTTGTTTGCCGGGCCGGGCCATCAAGGTGGCCTGTTGGCGGAGGGTGAGAATGACCCGTTTGGACGGCCGGCGGCCGTGTTTCGCCTGGTAGCCGGCTATAAGCCGCGCGGCTTCGGAGTCGATTCCGGCCGCGCGGGCTGAGAACTCTGCGACCAGTTCGGGCGGGACGGCGGCCAGTTCCAACGCCGGGTTGCGGTCCCGTCCCCGCTCGCGGGCCTCCCATTCCAAGCCGAGGTCGCGCGCCAGGATGTCGGCCAAGACGGCGTTGTGGTGGGCCGGCAAAGCCACCAGGGACTGGTGGGCGGGGCGCCCGCCCAACGCCCGCCACTTGCCGTCCGCAGCGGTCTTGACCTTGGCTGAAACCACCACGTGGGTGTGCGCCTGGGGGTCGCCCGCCCGCGAGCCGTGGTGGTCGAACCAGGCGGCCGCGACGCCTGCCACGTCGGCTTGCAGGACCGCGCCACCGGCGTCGGCCTGGGTGGCGGGCTTGGTTGCGCCGGTGCGTGTGGCGGCGACCTCCCGCTCGAATAGGTCCATGACCTGAGCTACGGCATCGTGATGGGCCTGCATGATCAACTGTTGGGCGCCTGCGTCAGCCAGGCCCCACAGCACCGACACCGACTTGGGCGGCCCGAAGAACCGCAAAAGTACCTGCGCCCCTTGTCTTGCAGTGATTCTATCGCGCTTCCCGGGCGTCACGGCCCGTTCGCAAGTTCGAATTCTAAGTGTCACACATCTGACCTGCGCCTTTGCGGCCAGCGGCGTTGCCTTTCGTGCCTGAACTTGGGACTTAAGTCGCCCCTCCGTACTCTGGCTCACATGCGCCCAGCGGCCCATACCCATGTGTTCTTGCGATGTTCAACCGGCGGTCATCTGGCGTTAACTGTGCGTTCGCCGGGGAGTGGCATCCTAACGGACAGGCAATGCTGGAGCATCGACCCTTCGGGAGCCGCTTCAGCGTGGACATGATCTCCGGCAGCTAGGCCGGAAACTACTGACAAAAGGAGGAACCACAATGACTCACAAGAAGAAGAAATTCGCAGCGATGCTGGTGTCGGCTTTGACCTTGGCCGCCGCCTCTGTGGCGGGCCTGAGCATCCCGGACGAAGCCCAAGCGGCGACCAACTGCAACGCGACCCAAGCTTGCTACTGGGACGGCTACAACTTCACAGGCACCGGGCCCAAGGTCATGACAAAATGCATCAGGTCGTTCGCCTACTACAGCTTTGACAACAAGGCGAGTTCGGCTTACAACAACGGCGTCCAGGACAACCTGTCCGTGTACACCGGGTCATACGCAAGCGGCACAAAGGGAACGATCTATCGCGGCAATGGAGGCAACCTATCGGGCGCGTTCAACAACACGATCTCGTCGGCCTACTTCGCGAGCTACGACAAGTCCGCCTATTGGTCTTCGTCAACCTGCATTTAGGCTCGACATGGCGCCTTCAAAGCGCGAACGCTTGGTGCCCGGCCGGACAGCCGCAGGGATGGTTCTGGCCGGGTGCCTCGTGTTTGTCGCGGGCGGGTGTTCTGAGGGGGTGGCCGAGATTCCGAGCTTGGGCAGCACGAGGTCTAGTGCGTCTGGTGTCCGCGCGAGCGATGGCGCCGAGGGTCTCGCGGATTTGGTCTCGAAACAGTTCCGGGCCGCTGAGGATTTGGTCTCCTGCTTGGAGTCCGAGGGGATCGACAGCGTAAACGAGGTCTGGACGGTCACCGGGTACGCGGGCGAGTTCAGAATGGTGACGCCGCAGCCCAAGTCGGACAGGTTCGCCGTTCAGGTGCCCGGGGCGATGGCGATGTCGTCAGCTGACTTCCCGGAGGACGTGTTTGACGATCCGGACCAGCCCGTGTTGATCGACGGGGAAGAGGACCTAACCGAGGTCTTTCGGGGCTGCATCGAATCATCGGGATATTTCCTGCCTGAACCGGAGTTCGACGTGGCCGAAGAGGAAATCACGAAGCAGCAGATCGCGGAAGTGTCGAATGAATGGGCGAAATGCGCCCGGGACAACGGCATCCCGGATGTTGTGGACGCCAAAGTGACCATCGACAATTGGGAGACGCAGCCGGCGGTGGTGGTGCCGGCGTCGACGAACCTGGCGGTGTTCCAGGCCGTGTTGGACAAGTGCCCCCCAGTGAACCCGGAGACTGACCCGACCATTGGTGACGCCATCGACGGCGGCACCCCCTTGTTCGATCCGGCAATCGCCTTTGAGCCTTCGGACGATCCCGCCGCGCAACAGTTGCAGGACGCGCTCGACGAATGGGTGGTCTCCTATTTCGAACATGCCCGCTCGGGATGAAAACGTCAGTGTTGGAAGGCTCTCACGTGGCGCCAGCGTCGCGAAAGACCCCGGCAACGTGGACCAACTGCTGGGTACACGTCACGGCTATAGGGACAAGGCTGGGGCCGGGTGAGTCGGCGTCGGGACGATCCAGGAAGACCCTGAGCGCACGGCGCCCTGATTGATTACGTTTTGGACGCGTGCGGCGTGTTGGCGTTGAGCCGGGCTGGTGGGTTGGCCGAACGGGGCGGGTCCGGTGATGTGGTGCCGGTCGCGGTAGGCGGCTATGGCGAGGGCGGCTTGGCGGCGCAGCGCCCTGGCGCGCGGGTCGGCGGGGGGCGGGCCGAGGCCGGCGAGCCATGGTTCGGAGGCTTTTGCGGCGCGGTGGAGGGCTTGGGCGGCGCGGGTCTGGATCGCGGTCGTCAACTCATTGAGGGGTTTGGCGAAGTCGTCCGGGATTGGGTCGGCGGGTTCGGGGACGACCCCCACTATCCAGCAGTGCCTGGGGGTTCGGCGGACCTGGCTGGGCGCGGGTTGGTCGGCGAGCCGGGACACTCGTTGGCGGAGGGCGGCGGCTGGGTCGGCAGCCGCGTCGAGGGGGCGGGCGGCGGCCAGGCGCGGCATGATCGCGGCCATGTTGTGGCCGTTGGCCTCGGCGCGGTCGAGTTCGGCGCACAACCCCGCGAACGCCTGCGACTGGATGGTTTGGGCGGTTTGGTCTTCGGTGAGCCCGCACGAGCCCAGCAGGGCTGCCCAGCGGGTTTGGTTGGCTGCGGCGAGCAGGGTTTCGTATTCGGCGCACAGTTGCGCCATCGACCCCCATCTTTCGGTTTCGGCGTGGGCGGCTTGGCGGGCTGAGGGTTCCGCGCCCGTCCGGCACAGCGCCTGGGCGAGGACGGCGCGGGCGGCCGCCTGGGGGTCGCCGGGCCGGCCGGGGTGGGCGTGGGCCTGGCTTGGCTGGTCTACGGCGACGTGGGCGGTGTTCGCCCGGCGGCCTCTGGTCATGGCGACGTAGAGGTTTTCCCTGGTGGTCGCCTCGGTGACCACTGTGTGGGCGGTGTCGACAGTGGCGCCTTGCGCCCTGAAGGCGGTGACAGCGTAACCCAGATCGAGGTGCTGGGCGGCGTAGGCGGCGGGAAGTGTGATCGTGGCGCCGTGGCGGCGTCCTTCCCGGCGGATTGTGACGGACCCGTCCGGGCTGGTTGTGGTCACAATCCACCGGTCGCCGTTCTTGACCCACCCGGTTCGCCCGGCGACCAGGCGGCGTTGGTTGCGGCGGGTGATCACGGTGTCGCCTTTGGATGCGCGGCTGCCGTCCGCGAGGGTGATCTCGTGTTCGGGGTTGACCCTCCGGGCCAGGATGAGGTCGCTGCGGGCGCGTTGGTTCAACTCGCGGACGGTTTCGGCGCTGTCCGCGACGAGCAGGGCCGACAGGCCCTTGGCGGTGTCGGTGGCCCAAGCCTGGTAGGCGGCGTCCAGGGCTTGTTCGAGGGTCCCGCCGGCGATCCGCCCGCGGGTTTGGTAGGCGTCGAGGGCTTCGGCCCGTCCGTGCCGCAAACCCAGGGAGGCGGTTTTCTCCCAGGAGTGGTGGAACCGGTGGATGTCGGCCAGTTCGGGGGCGTCCGCGCGGTCTGCGACGAGCAGGTTGAACGCGCCGCCCGCGTCGACAGCTTGGAGTTGCGCCCAGTCCCCGACCAGGAGGGTTTTGGCGCCGGCTTGGGCGGCGAGTCGGGTGATCCGGTCCAGGGTGAACGTGCCAGCCAGGCTGGCCTCGTCGATGATGACGAGTTGACCGGCCGTGAATCGCCGGCCTTGGTGGTCGTGCTCGGCGAGCCACCGGGCGGTGTTCTCGGTGGGGATGCCCAACTCTTCGGCGAGGACTTGGGCGGCGGCCGCGGAGGGGGCCAGGCCGACCACGGTCCCCGGCCCGCGCTGGCTCTCCCAGGCGGCGCGCAGCGCGCCGAGGGCGGTGGTCTTCCCGGCGCCGGCCGGGCCGACCAGCACGTCTGCGACCCGCCCTGAGGTGGCGACCGCGATGACGGCTTGGGCCTGGTCGGGGCCGAGCCGCACCCCGCCGGGTCCGGGGCGGGCGGCGGCGCGGGTGGCCGCCCGGTGTTCGATGGCCGGTCCGGTGGTTTGGCGGGATAGTTCGAGCAGGCGGGCCTCGGCGTCGAGCAGCGCCTGGGACGTGAACAGGTCCCCGTGGCGGGGCCGTAGCATCGAGGTGCCGTCCGGGCGGGTGAACGCCTGGGGGGCGGCCCGCCCGGCGGGGGTGAGTTTCAGCGAGGCCCGCTCGGCCGCCTGGACCGCCAGGGAGACGATTTGCTCCCGGTCGCCGGCGGTGGCGAACCGCCAGCCCATCGTCTGCCTTGAGGCTTCCGCCCACAGGTTCCACCTGCGCCAGGTCGAGCGCTTCTCCCCGACCGCCGCCATCACCGAGCGGCCCAGGTCTTCCAGCGCGTCGAGGGGAACGTCGTCGGCCCTGAGCATGACCGGCCGTCCGTCGCCGGCGGCGGCCCGCCCGGCCCAGCCGGCCGCGTCTTGGCCCAGCAGGCGTTCGGCCCGGCCCCGCCATCCCCTGGTCATCTCGGCCAGGGACCGGACCTGCTTGGGCGGGCGGGTGGCCAGGGTGGCTTGGCGGCGCAGGTTGACGATCACGCCCCTGGGCGGGCGCCGCCCGTGTTTGGCGGCGTAGTCTGCGATCAGCCGGTCGGTTTCCTTGTCGATGTCCCCGGCGCGGGTGGAGAACTCCCGGATCAGAGCTTCCGGGACGGTTTGGATCTCCCAGGCGGGGTTGCGGTCCCGGCCCCGGTCTCTCGCCTCCCAGCCGACGCCAAGGCAGGCGGTGAGCTTGTCGGCCAGGATCGCGTTGTAAAACTCCGACAACCCGACTGTGGCGCCGTGCATGGGCCGGGAGTCCAAGGTGCGCCAGCCACCGTCGTGTTCGGCGGCGGCCCGGTTCGCTATCGTGACGTGGGAGTGCATCTGGGGGTCCCCGGCCCGCGAGTCCCAATGGTCGAACACCGCCGCCACCAGTCCGGTCACGGGGACCTGGGCCACCGCCCCGTCCGGGCCCCTGGCCCCTATCCTGGTGGCGGCGACCTCCCGCTCCATGAAACCGAGCACATCACTGACCGCCTCATGGTGCGCCCCCGCGATCAGCGACTGCACCCCGGCGTCTGCGACGCCCCACAGGGCGCTGACGGATTTTTGGGGTGAGAAGGTGAAGTCGAACCCGGCCACCGCGTGCCGCTCGCCCCGCCCGGCTTCCTCGGCCTCGATGGCTGCCGCCGCGTCGTCGCGCTGGCGCGCGGTCAGCGCCGGGTCCAAAGCGGCGAGGCGTTGTTCGACGCGCTGCGTCCGGGTCTTGAACCTGCGGAACCTCCGGCCCAACGGCTGGCCGGTCGCGGGGTGCTCGCCCGCGCCGAGCATGCGCCGCAACTGGGTTTCGGTGACTTCGGCGCCGGGCGCCGCGGCGGGATCGGCCAATGAGCGCAGCCCGGCGCCCGCCCAGCGGCCTGGCGGGGTTCCGGTCTGCGCGTAGTATTTCGTCAAAGGGGTTCCCATGCTCCGGTCGCCGTCCCCGGCGGCGACGGTCTTCAGCAGGTACTTGTACCCGTCGCCGGCGGTCATGACCCGCATCGAAACCGTCACCTTGCCGCTCACCTCCGAAACGCAGGTGCGCGGCGGCTCCCTGCGCGGCGCGCCCCTGGCGGATGGCGCTGGGGGGCTTGCGCCGGGGCAGGTTACCTTCTGGTTGCCATAGGTGTGTCCACTAATTCGGGGCGGTCGGGGGTCTGCGGCGTCCTGGCCGGCGGGCGGCGTGGCGGGTGTCGCGCCGGCCGGTTGCGGGGGGCGCTGCGGCGGCGGGCGCCGCGGGGCTGCGCGGGGTCGGCGCGGCAGGTGGCGCGCCTTGGGGCGCGCGCCGCGCGAGGTGGCGCGCCCCGGATGGTCGGCGCCGTGCCGCGCGGCGGTTGGGGCGGCGTTGTCGGCGCGGCTGGTCGGATCGCGGCGGGCCGGGGGCGCGGCGCCAGGGGTCGCGGGGCCGCGCGCCGGGCGCGGCGCTCGGGACGGGCGTGTTGGCGGCTCGCCGCCGGGTGGCGGGGCCGGCCGGCTTGTCCGGGGGTTGGCGCGCACCTGGTTGGCGATGGTGTTCCGATCGGCGGCGCGGCGCCCCTGCCGGGGCGGCCCGCCGGGAAAGAGGGGAGGGCGCGATATGGCGTCGGCGAATGGTGCGCGGCGGGCCGGGCATGGGGCCGGTTTGGCGTCGGAGTTGCGGAACTGGGCCGAGGGGACGGCGCGGGCCAGGGCTGCGGTGGAGTTGCTGTTGGCCGGCGTGGGCGGGCGTTTGGCTTATCGGGGCGCGCCTTGGGTGGAGCGGCTCGGGGTCGGGGCGGACGGGCGCGCCTACGCCAGGATCGATCCGGCCAAGCTGGCCGCCGGGTCGGGTCCGCTGTCTTCGGGTGAGAGGCTGGTCGCCAAGGTTGTGGCCAACCTCCTGGACGATCAAACTTTTGTGCCGTTGGCGGACTTGTCCCGGTTGGACTTCGGCCAGGCCAGGTTGGTGCTCGGCGCGCTGCGGACAGCGGCCGGGCTGCCCGCCCCCGCCACGGCCCGGCCCGCTGCGGCGCTGCCGCCGCCCGCGCCCCGCGCGGGGCGGCCCGGCGCGGGGATCGGCATGTGAGGCGGGAGGCCGCCGCCGGTGGTGGCGAATCGCCGCCGCCGCCCCAGCCTGCGCGCCT